>NZ_JANJFL010000169.1:0-506 GCF_024584215.1 Pseudomonas sp. LJDD11 | reverse complement strand
GCCCCACCCCACCCTGGTTCTCCTCCAACAAAGGAGCGGCATAGAAACCCTTAGGCGACACCACCCCCGATCCTGCTGTATAATTACCAAATAATTCTGCACCACGGTCTATAACACCATCACCATTTCGATCCAAAACCAGTAGACCATCATCCTTGCCTACCCAGCCGGTTAACTCTGCAAAACCATTCCCATCATGATCAAAATGCACACCCTGTTCTACTCCTAGAGTTTCAACCCCATCACCATCCAGATCCAAAATTAACGGCGAAGCAGTCAGTACAGCCAAGGAAAACTTTTCGGACAGGCTACTAATAAGTTTTCCAACAGACAAACTGGAGAAATCATTCAGTGATGAAAAATAGCTGGAAAGCTCTGAAAACTCTCTTTGCAAGGAGTCAAATTTATCACCAAGATACTCCGCAATATCATCACCCCAAACATCCAGCATTACCCCGCCCACAAACAGCAAAGCGCCTATACCCGCAGCCCATGCCGCTGTAAGT
>NZ_JANJFL010000168.1:0-506 GCF_024584215.1 Pseudomonas sp. LJDD11 | reverse complement strand
CACCGAATTGAGCGAACCTGTCGCCGAGTTGCTGGAAGGGCAGTTGGGCGATGACCCGCGGGCCAATATCCAGCTGATTCGTCAAGCCATGACTACGGCGCTCGAGCGCCTGCCTGCTCCACAAGGCGAACTGCAAGCCATGCAGCGCCTGTTGCTCAGTCCTGCCTGTGTCGCAGATGTGGTGCTTGATCTGCATTGCGATGCCGATGCGGCTCTGCACATGTATGCCTTGCCGCAGCAATGGCCGCAGTGGCGTTCGCTGTCGGCGCATCTGGATATCAAGGTCGCGCTGCTGGCCGAGGATTCCGGTGGCAGCTCCTTTGACGAAGCCTGTTCGCTGCCCTGGCTGCGCCTGTCGCGGATTTTCCCCGAAGCGCAGATTCCCCTGGCCTGTCTGGCCACGACCATCGAGCTGGGCGGTCAGGCCGATACCGGCAAGGCTGACGCCGAGGCCCATGCCGAAGGCATCCTGGCGTACCTGGCCGAGCAGGGTTTTATCAGTGGCG
>NZ_JANJFL010000167.1:0-506 GCF_024584215.1 Pseudomonas sp. LJDD11 | reverse complement strand
ATTTATATAAGAGACTTGGAATCTCATGAATTCCTTTGGCGGGCAGTTGATTTTTTTGATACTCCACATCATGACAGATGTATCGGTGCAGGAAAATCTGCTCCGCTCTGCACTACAAGCGACCATATAATTCATGGCGTTTACTACTCCAAAAAAAGAACAGACACGATAAGAATGTTATTTTCCTGCAATACTGCTTCTTAAGCCGCTCGCATTTCACCACTCCCAATCTTTCTCCATATACTCGGCCGTTGGTGGCAGGACGGAGTGCAGGAATTGCAGGTACTGCTCGAACAGCTCCTTGTTGGAGAAACGTGCCTCAAATCCCAGCGTAATGTCCGTGCGATGGGTAATGATCATGGAGCGTTTCCGATCCACCGTGACAAAGTTGTACTCGTTCCAGGGCAGGCTTTCCTCGTTGTGAATCTTGTTTTCCCAGTTCAGCAAAGTACGAGCTGCTCCGAGTGAAATCGCGGCTGGGCCAATCAGGAAGAGCAGCGAGCCAG
>NZ_JANJFL010000166.1:0-508 GCF_024584215.1 Pseudomonas sp. LJDD11 | reverse complement strand
ACTGGACACGTCGAGCGCCACGTAAGGATAGGTATTGCCGTCGGTATGCTGTTGCGTGCGATCGGTATCGACCGTGGAGCCGATCAGGAAATACACGTCAGCTGCTGTGTCGTGGAACAGCACGGTGCGGTAAGCAGGATGGATATCAGGTTTCATGGGGCCTCCAGGTGAGTCATTGCAGTATTGTTATACCATAACATAATAATTTGCATTAATGATAATCAGTGCCGTTTGCCGCTCTCCCCATGAACTTGATCGGGCTGACGCTTGAAGCTATGGTTCGCCCCGCCTCTGCCAAATCAGCGGCCCGGGATGGGTCTCCCGGCTTACTGGTAGCCAGGACAGCACGCCCGCCGGCACGGCATCCAGTCAAGGGCGAGCCGTGGGCACGCCAGCGCCTACTACTCACAGCCGCACGGATCCGTCCACCGATCGGTTCTGGACTGCGGATGAAATAACACGTCAGTAGGATTTCTCATGCCTGATATCACCCACTATGACCTTCCTC
>NZ_JANJFL010000165.1:0-511 GCF_024584215.1 Pseudomonas sp. LJDD11 | reverse complement strand
CGCTGGCGCATCACGGCCCGGGCCATCGACCAGAACGGTCAGGTCGGGCAGAAAAAGCAGTTTGTACGGTCGGAAAAACCGTTGTACCTGAAATGGAGCGGTCCGACGCGGTTCCGCGCAGGCGACCAGCCTGATCTGGGTGTGTTCGCTTTCAGCCAGGCGGATAAACCCGTCAAGGCCGAGCTGGTGACGCATTATGCCGGTACCGAGCAGCGTGTGCCTGTCACCCTGAACAAGGGTATCAACTACATCGCGCTGCCAGGGTTTGCACTGGCCAGTGGCGAGTGGACGGCGCAACTGGTTCAGGACGGAAAAGTCGCCGATGCCCTGGCTGTGAACCTGACTGCGACCGGTGAAGGCTGGCAGGTGACGCAAAACCAGAGCCTGGACGCAATCAGTGGCGACAATCCGCTGACCTTGCCCGGCGATGCAACCGGTATTCGCCTGCGCCTGGATGACAGCCCGCAAGCGCTGTTCCGTTCGGCCCTCGACGATATGCTGAGCTATCCCT
>NZ_JANJFL010000164.1:0-511 GCF_024584215.1 Pseudomonas sp. LJDD11 | reverse complement strand
GCGCCAAGCTCAAGGAAACAGTGAACGACCTGGAGCGTCCCAAGCGCGAAGAACCGGACAACTTCGGCGATATTCAGGAACTGGAAGTAGAAATCGACCGCCTGAAAGCGAGGATTCGTCGTGTGCCTTATCTGGACACCTTCGACCTCAAGTACAACCTGCTGGTCAAGCAACCCAACCCAAGCTCCAAGGCGGTGATGTTCTGCCTGATGGACGTCTCCGGCTCCATGACCCAGGCAACCAAGGATGTCGCCAAGCGCTTCTTCATCCTGCTGTACCTGTTCCTCAAGCGAAACTACGACAAGATTGAAGTCGTGTTCATTCGCCATCACACCAGCGCCCGGGAAGTGGACGAAGAAGAGTTTTTCTATTCACGGGAAACCGGCGGCACCATCGTTTCCAGCGCCCTGAAACTGATGCAGGAAATCATGGCCGAGCGCTACCCGAGCAACGAATGGAACATCTATGCCGCCCAGGCTTCCGACGGCGACAACTGGAACGATGACTCACC
>NZ_JANJFL010000163.1:0-511 GCF_024584215.1 Pseudomonas sp. LJDD11 | reverse complement strand
CGAAGTTTTGGAGCAAAGATATATATCAAGTAAAAGAAAATCTCCCAACCAAATCGTTAGGTTTGAGGGTTCGTAGCGCAGAGTCTGGGCAGTCACCTGTATTGGCCGTGCTCCCTCGAGGAACAACTGTATTTACAAAACCAGCCGAAGCTACAAAAAAATGGCTGGAAATCGTGAGTGTTATCCCAGCAGTTACGGGGTTAGAGCCCAACACTGGTTGGGTCTTCAAGGGCGAAATGGTTCATCTAGGGGGAGATCGCTACTTTATTGGGGAAGGAGCAAAAGACATTCCCACAGACCAGAAAAGTGGTGCCAATGTTCGGGATTCAACAAGCAACGGATTACCTATCGCACTGTTACCGGCTGGAACACAAATCAGAATAAGTGACGAGCAGGCAGCAAAGAAATACCGAAAGTTGGTGGAAATTGTGAGTGGTCAGTCAACTCCAGTTTTGGCAGTCGATGCTGATGGAAAATTACCTGGCTTTGTGTGGTTGGATGATTTAGAAGC
>NZ_JANJFL010000162.1:0-512 GCF_024584215.1 Pseudomonas sp. LJDD11 | reverse complement strand
CCGATCGGAATGCCCATGCCGCCGATCCCCTGGTCACCCAGGCCCAGAATGCGCTCGCTGTCGGTGACAACGATGATCTTGATGCGGTCTTTGGTGGCGCTGCGCAGGATATCGTCGATGCGGTCGCGCTCAGGGTAGGAAATGAACAACCCGCGGTGGGTGCGGTAGATCTTGGAGAATTCCTGGCACGCCTGGCCGACCGTCGGGGTGTAAATTATCGGCAGCATCTCGTCCAGATGCGAGTCCAGCAGACGGAAGAACAGGGTCTCGTTGTTGTCCTGGATCGAACGCAGATAAATATGCTTGTCCAGATCGCTGGCGCACTGCTTGTACTGGCTGTACACCCGGGTAACTTGCTCTTCGATCGTCTCTACGTTCTGCGGCAGCAGCCCGATCAAATTGAATTCGACCCGCTCTTGCGGGGTAAAAGCACTGCCCTTGTTCAGAAGGGGCATTTCCAGCAGCGAGGGGCCGGCATAGGAAATGTACAAAGGTCGCGAAGTGTTGGTCAT
>NZ_JANJFL010000161.1:0-512 GCF_024584215.1 Pseudomonas sp. LJDD11 | reverse complement strand
GGCGACGCATGCAAACCACCGGCACCATTGCGTTGCTGCACACCCTGGTTTTTCAGGTCGACCAGTTGGGTCTGCTTGAACTCGCCATCCAGATAATCGAACACCGCGACCTGAGCCGACATTTCCAGCACCAGCCAGGCATGTTTGCCTTCGCGACTGAACAGGATATGCCGCGGCCCGCTACCGCCCGGCAACTGCACCGAAGCCGTGCTGGCCGGCTGCAAAGGTCTGGCCTGACTGGCGTCGTAGCGGTACACAAACAGTTTGTCGGCTCCCAGGTCGGCGGCAACCACATACTTGCCATCGGGCGTCGGCACCGCTGCATGGACATGGGAAGACATCTGACGTTCCGGGTTGACCTGGCTGGCCGTATTCGGCCCGGCGGACTGCACGACATCCTGAAGCTTGCCGTCCTTGCCCACCGGCAACACCGCCAACGACCCGCCAGGATCGGGCTGCACGGCATAGTTGGAAATAAGCAGATAACGCCCATCAGGGCTCAGGCTCGTATG
>NZ_JANJFL010000160.1:0-512 GCF_024584215.1 Pseudomonas sp. LJDD11 | reverse complement strand
CCTGTTCTACAACTACTACTTGCGGGATATGTCACTGGCGTCCTTTGAACTTCCCCTTGGCTTGCTTCTGCTGATATTCGGTACTGTCTTCGGGGTCTTTCATTGGGGGCTTTCCCTGCGCACCGGTATTGCGACGTCGCCCGGAACCGTCATGTTATCGGCGCTGCCCATACTGGTCGGTATCCAGTTCATCCTGGCCTTTGTCGGCTACGACATTCAGTCCGTCCCCAGGCGCCCGATTCATTGCAGAGAAGATTCCTCGGTCGGGAGCTCTAGCATGGCGATCTATCTCGCGGCGCTGGCCTGTGTGCTGGGGATCTCCATCGGCCAGGTGCTCTTCAAGATGACGGCGCAGACGTTTCGTCAGAACGGTGACCTGCTCGACCCGGTCATGCTCGGCTGGTTTTTTCTGTCGCTGTTCCTGTACGGCATTACCACCATTGCCTGGCTCTGGGTGCTGCAAAAGGCCGAACTGGGCAGGATCTATCCGTTGATGGCCCTGGCATTCGTGA
>NZ_JANJFL010000016.1:0-137587 GCF_024584215.1 Pseudomonas sp. LJDD11 | reverse complement strand
GCCTGCACCGATTGGCTGTGCAGTCCCAGGTCTTTGCCGGCCCCGTTGGTGTACTTGTGAATGTCGAACGCCGACAGAAAACGACCACGCTCACGAATCGTGCGACTGCTCAACTCGTTTACGTAGTTCCACACAAAATTCACGGCACGAGAAGCTTCACGCAGCTGCGCTGCGTGCTTGTCTCGCACTCGAACCTTGAGGGTTTTGGTCGCTTTCATTTCAGTCATGAAATACAGAATAGGGGCGGTTTTGTGGATTTTAACCCCTATGACCGCTTCGCGGTGGCGCTTTCATCCCCCACCTGAAGGAAGGGGCTTTTCGCGCCAGCTTGGTAAAACACGGCCTCAAGAAAGTCGTGGTCCGTGACTGCAACGCCATGAACGAATTCGATGCCTGGAAATCGGCGCTGCTCGCCGATGGTGAATGCGTGGGTACCACGGTGTCGCTGCGTAACCTAAGCGATGCAATGCGCAAGGCAGGCGCCAACGGGATCGCCAAGGTCCGTTGGAACAAGGCCAGTCATGTGGTGACCTGGAGTGAACGCGCCAGGCAAAGCCAGAACACCCTGCCGCTCAGGCGCGTCGATTGACGAGCGCCCTGGCTACACCAGCAGCGGCTCCAGCTCACCGCTGAGAAATTGCTGTACGTAATCCGAAGCCGGTGCTGACCGCAGCGTAGCCGGATACGACCATTGTTCGAGCCGGCCGTCGCGCATGACCCCAATCCGGTCGGCCATGGCAAACGCCTCATCCTGGTTGTGGGTCACGATGATTGCCGTGTGGTCGGTCGCCTTGATGATCTCGCGCACCTCACTGGCCAACCGTTCGCGGGTATTCACATCCAGGTTGGAGAACGGCTCGTCGAGCAGCAGGATCTCCGGCGCGGGCGCCAATGCCCGGGCCAGCGCAACCCGTTGCTGCTGCCCCCCGGACAGCTCATGCGGATAGCGGCTGGCGACATCCGGCAGGCGCACCGCTTCAAGCATCTGCTGCACCCGCAGCAGGCGCGCCTGCTTGCTGACGCCGCGCACGCCGAAGCCGACATTCTCTGCAACCGTCAGGTGCGGGAACAAGGCGTAGTCCTGAAACATCATGCCGATGCGCCGCTCTTCCGGGGCAACGTGCACCTGTGCCGACGACAGCAGCCGACCGTCCAGGCTCAGGGCGCCTGCAAGCACCGGTTCGAAACCGGCAATCGAGCGCAGCACTGTCGACTTTCCGCAACCGGACGATCCAAGCAGGCAACCGACCTGGCCCCTGTCCAGCGTCAGAGAGAAGTCATGGATGACATTCACCCGGCCACGCGGCGTGTCATAAGCGACCCGAACCCCGGCAAGATCCAGATAGGGACGACTGGAAAGATTTTGCGCCACGCCAGAGGATTGATAAACAGGCATCAGTCAGTGTCCATAAGAGAGTTTGGTGCGGGCCAACAGCATCACAGGCAACAAGCCCGCCAGGACGATCAGGATGGCGGCGATCGCGCCTTCTTCATAAGTGCCGCGTGAGGCCTCGGCGTACAGCCGGGTGGCCAGCGTGTCGAAATCAAGCGGCCGCAGGAGCAGCGTGGCCGAGAGCTCTTTCATCGTATCGACGAACACCAGCAGTGCGCTGGCCGCCAGGGCCGGGCGCAACAGCGGTAGATGGACCCGCCGCAAGGTGGCGCCGGGGCGCTCGCCCAAGGTTCGTGCGGCATGCTCGATGGACGCAGGCACCCGGGTCAGGCCGGCTTCGACAGCACCGATCGGGATGGCCAGAAAACGAATGCAATACGCGATGATCAGCAACCCGGTCGAGCCCATCAAAAACAGCTTCTGGGTTCCCAGCAGGCCGCCGACCAGATTCTCGATCAGCATCGCCGGGGTCATCAGGCCAATGGCCAATACTGTACCGGGCAGCGCGTAGCCCAAGCTGCCGACCCTGGCGAACCCTCTGGCCGGCTGGCGCCAGGCACTTTCGCGCAGGGTTCTGCCGGCCCAGGCGATCATCAGCCCTACGGCCACGGTGATCAGCGTCGCCAGCGACGCGACCAGCAGTGTGTTGTAAAGGCTGTCGAGCAATGCACGCGACACCCCGGCCGAATGGTTAAGGCGTTTCCAGGCTTGCACACACAGGTAAGCTGCCGGGATCACAAAACCGATCAGCACCGGAACCAAGCCCAGCGACAAGGCCATCAGCGCGGCGGGCCCATGCAAGGTGCGCGGGCGCATCGGTTGCATTTTCTGGGTGTTGGCGAAGCGCTGACGAGCACGACCTTTGCGCTCGATCAGGATCAGCCCAATGATCACCACCAGCATGGTCAGGGCAATCTGCGCCGCCGCAGCCAGGTCAGAACGCGCGGTCCAGGCGGTATACACCGATACGGTAAGGGTTTTGACCCCCAGAAAACTCGACGCCCCGATGTCATTGAGGGTTTCGAGCAAGGCCAGACTCAGGCCCACCGCCCAGGCGGGCCGCGCCAGCGGCAAAACAATGCGCCGGAACACCTCCTGACGCCTGGCCCCCAACGTTCTCGCCGCCTCGATCAGGTTGGCCGCCTGGGTCAGGAACATCGCGCGCATGGTCAGATAGACATACGGGTAAAGCACAAAGCCCAGAATCAGAATCGCGCCGGTCATGTTGCGCACGTCGGGCAAGCGCCATTCGCGCGGACTGCTGTAGCCCAGCAACGCCCTGATCGATGATTGCACAGGGCCAATCGGGTGCAGCAGATCCAGGTAAGCGTACGCCATGATGTAGGTCGGCACTGCCAGCGGCAGCAAGAGCGCCCAGCCAAGCAGGGCCTTGCCTGGAAAATCATACGCGCTCAGTAACCAGGCACTGCCGACACCGAGCACGGTCACCACCACGCCGACCCCGGCCAGCAAAATCAGCGTGTCGCGCAGGGCCACAGGCACCACGTTATTGAGCAGATGCTGCCAATGGGCAACATCGCCGGCAAACGCGTGCCACAGCAGCGCGGCGACCGGAGCAATGACTATCAAGGCTGCCAGTAATGAGCCTGTCGGTGCCCACAAGCCACGTACGGCGCGGGAAAAACGCAAAGAGTAGAAATTCATCGGTCACGAGGGTATCTGAAGGGCACCTCTAAAAACTACCTGCTGGCTGGGCGCCTGCGGCGTTACGCGCGCCATCGCCGCGTTGAAAACAGGCTCACAATGCTCATTGACAGCCAGTCAACTCCGCTTGCTCGCCTTTCTTCGCCTTGCGCTGGCTGCCTCGCTTACGTTTTTAGAGATACCCTGAAGGCGACACTCACTGTTTTGAGCACCGCGTATAACAAACGCCCCTCGCCAGCCAGAAAACGGCCAGCGAGGGGCGCTGCAAACGATTACGTCAGTTGTCGAAACCGACTTTATCGACCAGTTCACTGGCCTGCTTGCGATACTTGGCCACTTCAGCCACGTTCAGCGTATCGGCTTTCAATGGCCCCAATGCAGCGATGACCGGATCGACCGCTACGCCCTCGCGAACCGGGTACTCGTAGTTGGCCTTGGCATACAGCGCCTGAGCGTCTGCCGACACCAGGTACTCAAGGAAACTGACCGCGTTATCACGGTTAGGGGCACTTTTGGCGACCGAAGCGCCGCTGATGTTAACGTGGGTACCGCCATTGGGATTGCTGGCAAAGGTCGGACGCACGACCTTGATGGCATCGCCCCAGGCGCGGTCTTCGCTGCCCGGCTTGGCGTTTTTCATGTGGCCCACGTAGTAGGCGTTGGCAATCCCCAGGTCGCAGATGCCGCCGAGGATGTCGCGCGCGACGTTGCGGTCGCCGCCGGCAGCAGGACGCGCCAGGTTCTTCTTCACCCCTTCGAGCCAGGCTTGAGTGGCGGGCACGCCGTCATGGGCAATCTTGGCCGCAATCAGCGCGGTGTTGTACGGATGCTGACCGGCGCGGATGCAGACCTTGCCTTGCCACTTAGGATCGGCCAGCTCTTCATAGGTGAACGAGGTGATCGGCAGATCCTTGTCGGCGTACAGCACCCGATCGCGCATCGACAGCGTGAACCACTGACCATCAGCGCCGCGCAGGTTGGCCGGGATCACCTGTTCCAGGGTTTTGGACTTGACCGGCTGGGTCACGCCACCTTCGACCAGGTCCATCAGGTTGCCAATGTCGACCGTCATCAGCACGTCAGCCGGCGAACGCTCGCCTTCGGCCTTGACCCGCTCCAGCAAGCCCTCAGAAACAAAAATGGTCTTCACCTGCACGCCGCTCTGCTGGGTGTAGGCATCGAGCAATGGCTGGATCAGCTTGGGCTCACGGGTGGTGTAAAGGTTAAGCTCTTTGGCAAACGCGCTACCCGTCGCGCCCATCGCCGCCGTGACAGCAAATACGGAGGCTGCGAGTTTTAGCACTGGGAACTTCTTGGACGACATTTTTATTTCCTTTTGTATGAAGTCTGAAACGCGTGGCATCCGCTGGCAGCGTCCGGTATGAGGCGCGTGCTGACAGGCTCCTGGCCCCCTCAAAAGGTTCGCCCGGATCGTTTTAAGAGCAAATTATAAGCATTAGCGGTTCAACCCACGGCTGGCGAATGTGTGTCAATTCATGAGTGGCCAGGCGCAACAAGCGCTTTGGCGATGAGGCTGGAAATAAGGACAAAAAAAATGCCCCGAACCTTACGGTCCGGGGCATTTTTTTGAACCAGGCTGCCAGGCAGCCGGTCCGGTAGAGGTCAGGCTATTACTTGGCCTGGGCTTCTACTTGAGCTTCTACGCGACGGTTGACTGCACGGCCAGACTCGGTGGCGTTGTCAGCAACAGGGCGCGATTCACCGTAACCAACGGACTGAACGCGGTTAGCGCCAACACCGTACTGGTTGACCAGGACCTGTTTAACAGCGCCAGCGCGACGCTCGGACAGTTTCTGGTTGTAAGCGTCAGTACCAACGGAGTCGGTGTGACCTTCAACAGTAGTGGTGGTTTGTGGGTACTGCTGCATGAAGTCAGCCAGGTTCTTGATGTCGCCGTAGCTGTCAGGCTTGACAACCGACTTGTCGAAGTCGAACTTCACGTCCAGCTCAACGCGAACGACTTCGGCAACAGCCGGGCAGCCATCAGCGTCAACAGTAACGTTGGCAGGAGTGTCTGGGCACTTGTCGACGTTGTCGCAAACGCCGTCGTTGTCGCTGTCGGAGCAGACTTCAGCAACTGGTGCTGGAGCAGGGGCTGCGGCTGGCTTGCTGCCGCCACCGAAGTTCACACCGATACCGACGCTTGGTGCCCACTCGGTGTCACCCTGGTCGATGTTGTACTGAGCTTCAACGCCGGCACGGGCGTAGAAGTTGTCAGTGAAGTACAGCTTGGCACCAGCGCCCAGGTTGGCGAAGGTGGAGCCGTTACGACCACCACGGCCGGTCTGGCCGATGCTCTGGTCGGAGAAACCTGCCGAAACGTAAGGACGCAGCATGTCGCCTGGGTTGTTGAAGTGGTACAGAGCGTCCAGGGCGGTGTTGGAGCCCTTGATGTTCTTGCCATCTTCGCCACGAACGTTGTGAACTTCGTCGTAGCCCAGACGCAGTTCAACGTCGTCGGTCAGGAAGTAACCGATCGAGCCGCCGAACAGGTTGCCGTCATTTTTGAAGTCACGCTGGCTGTCGTAATATTCTTTTTTGGCAAAGCCTTCGATTTCGACTGCGCCTTGACCCTGTGCCAGCGCGCCGAACGAAGTTGCGGCAACGATAGTACCAATGGCCAAGCCCAAGGTGTTTTTCAGTTTCATCCGTTAAATCCCCATCTGGTGATGTGTGAAGCGACCCCATAAAATCGGGGACAATTCGTAGGCAAGTCTATCAGAACATGCCGGTTTGTTAGAGGTATTTGCGCCGGGTTAAGTTTCGGCAATACCTGCAAATTTTTCACGAAGCTTATCCAAAGCCCGCTTGTAGCGCATTTTCGTTGCGCTCAAGCCCATGTGCATGATGTCTGCGATCTCCTGGAATTCCAGCTCTGCGACAAAGCGCAGCACCAGAATTTCCCGATCGATCGGGTTGACGTGCACAAGCCAGCGATCGAGCCCGCCCTTTTCTTCGGTCTTCGGCGTCTTGTCTTCCGACGCTTCCTCGACCGGGTCCAGGCTCAAGGCGTCCATCAAGCGACGCTTACGCCGTTCCTTGCGGTACTGAGTGATGCATTCGTTATAGGTGATGCTGTAGAGCCAGGTTTTGAATTTCGATTTACCTTCGAAATTTTTCAAGCCATACAACACCTTAAGCATCACCTCCTGACAGACATCGTCCGCGTCGCGATCGTTCCCTAAATATCGTGCGCATACGTTAAAAAGTGTCCGCTGGTAGCGACGCATCAGTTCTTCGTAGGCTCGCGTCACGTGAAACAGTTCATCATGGGCGCGCGCGACCAGCTCCTCGTCGGAGAGATCCCGTGGTTCATAGCGCAGCGATAGCGGAGAGGGTGTATTCAAAACGAGTCGTGCCGACAGTCAGGTCATAGGCCGCCATCGCCTGCGCAGGTGCAGACGATTTTTGGGCGGCACATATTAGCAAATCAGCCGCTTAACGGCTGCTTACTCGTTGTTCAAGAAGAATACGGTTGGAGAACGACACCAGCTCGCCATCATCGGTCAGCAGGGTAGTTTTCGCGGTGCCGATTTCCTCGATTTGCCCCTCGATATCGCCGACCTGAATGAACTGGCCAACCTGATAGAGCTCACGCACATAGATACCCGCCAGGATCTGCCCGGCGATTTCCCGGCTGCCCAGGCCCATCGCCAATGCTACCGCCAGACCCACCGTGATCAACACAATGACAATCACGTGGTTGAGCAGGTCGGTTTTCACTTCCAGCTGACTGATGGCAACCGAGATACTGATGATGATCACCAGACCCTGGGCAACGCGTCCCAGCCCTGCAGCATAGTCGACACCTACGCCTTCTGCTGCGCCACGTACCAGACCATTGGCCAATTGTGCCAATAAAACCCCTACCAGCAGCACCAATGCTGCGCCAAATACCTTCGGCAGGTACAGCGCAAGCATGTCCAGTGTCGCGGAAACCCGCTGCAGGCCCAGCGATTCTGCAGCCGAAACCAGAAAAATCAACAGCACGAACCAGTAGACGATTTTGCCGATCAGGGTCGAAATCGGCACTTTTACGCCGGCCCGGCTGATCAGCTTGGTCAGCCCGGTGCCGCCCATCAGGCGATCCAGACCCAACTTGGCCAGCAGCCGTGACAGTAGCGCGTCCAGCAGTTTGGCAACCACAAAGCCCAACAGCACGACAACCAGCGCGCCGAACAGGTTAGGTATGAAGTTAGCAATTTTGGTCCACAACGCAGTCATTGCGGTCACGAGACTCTGGGTCCAGAGATCCAATTCCATGTTCAATCAGCCTTATCGACAGGGCGAGCATTAGGTTTGGCACGACGCGAAACCGGGGAAACGTGGGCACTGCCGCTGTTCACGGCAATCATCATGGCTTGCGTCCAGCGGCCCAGCAGACCGAACAGCACGCCCGCACCGACCTGGCGGTTGGCGGTTTTCAGGACACGGCCCAGACAGGCATCGTCGTCGCGCACGGAGGACGACGCCTTGAGCATGTCACGCAGTGATTCTTCGAACGGATCGTGCATCGGACACCTCATCGCAATGTCACACAGAGACGAGACCTTGGGTCAACGAGTCACAAACCGCTTGCAGGCCACATCCGGCCGCTGCAACTGGCAACTACCCTACCCCAGGCTTGCTGACCGCCGGCTGTCGGCAACACCGATATTACCGGCTGCCCGTCACAACCAGCGAAGACGCCGGTACAGCCACCACTGCCCCACCGCCAGCGCCACGATCAGTGCGCAGGCAATCAGAAACCCCTGCGAATTGTCCGCCCCTGGAATGCCACCGACGTTGATGCCGAGCAGGCCGGTCAGAAAACTCAGCGGCAGAAAGATTCCGGTGATCACGCCGAAGCGGTACATGGTGCGGTTCATTCGCTCGCTCAAACGCCGGTCTTCGGCATCAAGCAGCAGCCCGACGCGCTCGCGGGTCAGCTCCAGTTCTTCAAGATAGCGGGTCATGCTGTTGTTCAGCTCGTTCCAGTAGTCGGCATCGTCGTCGACGAACCACGGCAATTTGCTACGCGACAGCTGGCCGAAGATATCCCGCTGAGGGGCCAGAAAACGCCGCAAACCGGCCGCCCGACGGCGAATCTGCAACAATTTGCCGTGGTCGGGGTTATAGCACTCGTCGGCGTCGTTCTTTTCTTCTTCCTCGTCGGTCGCCTCGCTCAGGTCGGTCACCAGGTCCTGCAACTTGTCGGTCATAAACTGCGACAACCACAGAATCAGCTCTGAAGCGGTCCGCGGGCCACGCCCCTCGAGCAACTGCTCGATCAGTTCGTCCGTGGCCCGTAGCGGTCGCAGACGCAGGGAGATGACCCGCTGAGCCGCGGCAAAAATGCGCACCGAGACCATGTCTTCCGGTTCAGCGCCTGGGTTGAGATTGACCCCGCGCAAAAACAGCAACAACTCCTGATCCGGCAACGACAACAGACGCGGCCGGGTGTTTTCTTCAAGTAACAGGTTGCAGTTGAACTCCGACAGGCCACTGTCCTGGCGCAACCAGGCGTGGGTCTGCGGATGCCCACGATCCCAGTGCAGCCACAGGCTTTGTTGCGGTTGTAACTTCAGGTCGTCAAGCTCGGTGCGGGCGATCAGCCGCGCACCGCCCTGACCATCCAGCACGAGGGCATGCACCAGCCCCCACTGCGCGTTGGCTTCATCAAACATGGAGGTTCGCTTACTCGGGCATTTGCAAGGCAGAGGCAGAAATGATCACGCCGTTGTTGTCGGCATAGAGATAGTGTCCTGGGCGGAAGGTCACACCAGCGAAAGTCACCGGCACATCGACATCGCCAACCCCACGACGTGTCGACCTCATCGGATGACTGGCCAGCGCCTGAACGCCCACGTCAGTCTGGGCAACCACATCGACGTCACGAATACAGCCGTAGATCAGCAACCCTTCCCAGCCGTTTTTGGCCGCCTGCTCGGCGAGCATGTCACCCAGCAGCGCACAACGCAGCGAGCCACCACCGTCAACCACCATCACCTTGCCTTTGCCATCCTGGGCTACCAGTTCCTTGACCCGCGAGTTGTCCTCAAAGCACTTGACGGTGACAATCTGGCCGCCGAACGAATCGCGGCCGCCAAAATTACTGAACATCGGTTCCAGCGCAGTGACCTGTTCAGGGTAGGCATCGCACAGGTCGGGGGTGATGTAGTGCATGGGGTAACTCCTGTCAGTGGAACAGCTATGGGCACCTCTAAAAACTACCTGCTGGCTGGGCGCCTGCGGCGTTACGCGCGCCATCGCTGCGTTAAAAACAGGCTCACAATGCTCATTTACAATCCGTAAACTCCGCTTGCTCGCCTGTTTTTGCCTTACGCTGGCTGCCTCGCCTACGTTTTTAGAGCCACCCTATCAGGATCAGAGCGGCAAGCTGCCGCCCTGACACGACCGTACCCAGCCGGGTGCGGTTGTGCAAGCGCCGCCAACCTTTCAGACCTGTTGCGCGACCACTTCGTGCCCTGCCACAGGCAACGACTCGCCCACCGGTTGGCGTTGCAGCCACTGCAGCACCTGCGGCCAGACTTGCTCCTGGGCCGCCTTGCTGACAACCATGCGCACGTGATCGAAGTCTTCCGTGAACCCCTGCTCGCGGCTCAGGCACAGAAACTGCCGCTGCGCTGAACCAAAACGCTCCAGCAGCAAACGGCAGGCCCAGGGCGGATCCTGATGATCGCCAGCGGCGGCCACGGCCAGCACCGGCACGCGCACCTCAGCCAGGCCGCTCCACCAGTTATTGTTGCGTTCGCCAAAACGGCCGAACAAGCCGTGCCAGCGCATGCTTTCCAGCGCCACGCCAATTGGCTCATCCTCCGGGCCACGCTTGAAACGTGAACCGGAAATGTGTTCGAACGGTTTGAGCAGCAGCCTTCCGGACCACTGCACCGGTGGCAGTTTCAGCGGCCAGTAAGTACGGCTGACCTGACTGCCGAACAGCGCCACCGAGGCCGCACTGTCCTGATCCAGATACTGCCCGCCAAGCGCCGCCGCCAGGGTCGTGCCGCCCAGCGAGTGACCGATCCAGTGCGGTATCTGAGCACTGAGTTCCTTGACGAAGCTGGCGATCGCCGGCAGGTCATAGCGGGCGTAATCCGCGACCCGGTTGTAGCGGTAGCGCTGGTTGCGTACCGACAACCCGTGACCGCGCATTTCCGGAATCCACACATCAAAACCGGCCCGTGCCAGATAAGGCCCAAGACCAACCCCCTTGGGCGAATACCAGAAGCGTCGGTTGGAAAAGCTGCCATGGAGCAGAATCACCGGTGTGCCCCGCACCTCGGGGCCATCGACCCGCCCCAGCCGGGTCACGACCAGTTCCACACTGGAGTCGGGGCTGTTGCCCGGTTTGAGCCGATAGACGTCCTCGACCAGATCGCCACGACGCTCGGCGCTCATCAGGGCAACGGGAAAAAGAGAGCTGCTGCTTTGCATAATGTTCTTGATCGGTGAGACAAAATGACGGGAAAAGCGATCGTAAAAAAAGGCGGCCTCCGAGAGCACCGCCTTTTCCCAACGAGTCCTGAACCAGATAGACGGCTCAGTGGCTCACCGCATCACATCATCAGGCCTGATCCTGACCTTCCGCGAGGAAGAACCAGGTCTCCAGTACCGAATCAGGGTTGAGCGAAACACTCTCGATGCCCTGCTCCATCAGCCAGCGGGCCAGATCCGGGTGGTCCGAAGGACCCTGACCGCAGATGCCGATGTACTTGCCAGCCTTGTTACAAGCCTGGATAGCATTGGACAGCAGCTTCTTGACCGCCGGGTTGCGCTCGTCGAACAGGTGCGCGATGACGCCGGAGTCGCGGTCCAGCCCCAGGGTCAACTGGGTCAGGTCGTTGGAGCCGATCGAGAAACCATCGAAATACTCAAGAAACTCCTCGGCAAGAATGGCGTTGGATGGCAGCTCGCACATCATGATGATGCGCAGGCCGTTCTCGCCACGCTTGAGGCCATTGGCCGCCAGCAGCTCGATCACTTGGCTGGCTTCGCCCAGGGTACGGACGAACGGCACCATGATCTCGACGTTGGTCAGGCCCATGTCTTCACGCACGCGCTTGAGGGCACGGCACTCCAGCTCGAAGCAGTCGCGGAAGTTCTCGCTGATGTAGCGCGAAGCACCACGGAAGCCCAGCATCGGGTTCTCTTCTTCAGGCTCGTAAAGCTTGCCGCCGATCAGGTTGGCGTACTCGTTGGACTTGAAGTCCGACAGGCGCACGATGACCTTTTTCGGGGTAAAGGCGGCGGCCAGGGTGCTGATGCCTTCAACCAGCTTGTCGACGTAGAAGCTCACCGGGTCGCTGTAGCCCGCTACCCGCTTGTCGACGCTGTCCTTGATGTCGGCCGGCAGGTCGGCATAGTTGAGCAACGCCTTGGGGTGCACGCCGATCATGCGGTTGATGATGAACTCCAGACGCGCCAGGCCCACACCTTCGTTAGGCAACTGAGCGAAGTCAAAGGCACGGTCGGGGTTACCGACGTTCATCATGATCTTGAACGGCAGCTCAGGCATGGCATCGACCGAGTTGGTCTTGATGTCAAAGCCCAGTTCGCCTTCGAAGATAAAGCCGGTATCGCCCTCGGCGCAGGAAACGGTCACGCCCTGGCCCTCCTTGAGCAGTTGGGTCGCGTTGCCGCAACCGACCACTGCCGGAATACCCAGCTCACGAGCGATGATCGCCGCGTGGCAGGTACGGCCACCACGGTTGGTGACGATGGCGCTGGCGCGCTTCATCACCGGCTCCCAGTCCGGGTCGGTCATGTCGGAAACCAGCACGTCACCGACCTGAACCCGATCCATCTCGGAGACATCCTTGATGATCCGCACCTTGCCGGCACCGATGCGCTGGCCAATGGCACGGCCTTCGACCAGCACGTTGCCTTTTTCCTGAAGCAGGTAGCGCTCCATGACGTTGGCGTTGCTGCGGCTCTTCACGGTCTCGGGACGCGCCTGGACGATATACAGCTTGCCGTCGTCACCGTCCTTGGCCCACTCGATGTCCATCGGCGCCTTGTAGTGCTTCTCGATGATCACCGCCTGTTTGGCAAGCTCGGTGACTTCGGCTTCGGTCAGGCAGAAACGGGCACGATCAGCGGCATCGACGTCAACGGTTTTCACCGAACGGCCGGCCTTGGCTTCATCGCCGTAGACCATCTTGATCGCTTTGCTGCCCAGATTGCGGCGCAGCAACGCAGGCCGGCCAGCGGCCAGGGTGTCTTTGTGGACGTAGAACTCGTCAGGGTTGACCGCCCCCTGCACCACGGTTTCACCCAGGCCGTAAGCGCCGGTAATGAACACCACGTCACGGAATCCGGATTCGGTATCGAGGGTGAACATCACCCCGGCGGTACCGGTTTCCGAACGGACCATGCGCTGCACGCCCGCCGACAGGGCAACCAGCTTGTGGTCGAAGCCCTGGTGAACGCGGTAGGAAATGGCCCGGTCGTTGAACAGCGAGGCAAAAACTTCCTTGGCCGCACGGATCACGTTGTCCACGCCACGGATGTTGAGGAAGGTTTCCTGCTGGCCGGCGAACGACGCGTCAGGCAAGTCTTCAGCGGTGGCCGAAGAACGCACGGCCACAGCCAGGTTGGGGTTACCGGCCGACAGGGCAGCGAAAGCCTCACGGATTTCAGTGTTCAGGCGCTCGGGGAATTCGGCTTCCATGATCCATTGGCGAATCTGGGCACCAGTTTTGGCCAGGGCATTGACGTCATCGACGTCCAAAGCATCCAGAGCAGCGTGGATCTGATCGTTCAGACCACTCTGCTCAAGGAAATCACGGTAGGCCTGGGCCGTGGTGGCAAAGCCACCAGGTACCGAAACGCCAGCACCGGCGAGGTTGCTGATCATTTCGCCTAGGGATGCGTTCTTGCCTCCCACGTGCTCCACATCATGGACGCCGAGCTTATCGAGGGAAACTACGTACTCTACCAAGGTGATCTCTCCACTAACTGTTATGCGTTGTTCGGAAAAGCTCATGTGCCCGGGCGCTTGTGGCCCAAGCCTGGAAAAAGCGAGAATGCGGGCCATCAGGGCCAGCAAACGCGCCTATCATATCCAAGAATCGTCATCAGCTTAAGGCTAACGTCGCAAATGAAACGATCCGCGTTCTTTATCTCCGACGGCACAGGCATCACCGCCGAGACCCTGGGGCAAAGCCTGTTGGCGCAATTTGAAAACACGCCGTTCAACAAGTTCACCCGGCCGTATATCGACAGCGTCGAAAAAGCCCGGGCCATGGTCCTGCAAATCAATCAGGCCGCTGAACGCGACGAAGCCCGACCGATCATTTTCGACACCATCGTCAACCAGGAAATACGCGAGATTCTGGCCACCTCAAATGGCTTCATGATCGACATTTTCTCGACCTTTCTCGCCCCGCTGGAACAAGAGCTTAGTTCACACTCCTCGTACTCGGTGGGCAAGTCGCACTCCATTGGTCAACACTCCAATTACATGGAACGCATCGAGGCGGTGAACTTCGCGCTCGACAACGACGACGGCGCCCGCACGCATTATTACGACAAGGCCGACATCATTCTGGTGGGCGTGTCGCGCTGCGGTAAAACCCCGACGTGCCTGTACATGGCCATGCAGTTCGGTATCCGCGCAGCCAACTATCCGCTGACCGAAGACGACATGGAGCGCCTGCAGCTGCCCGCCGCACTGAAGAACCATCGCAACAAGCTGTTCGGCCTGACCATCGACCCTGACCGGCTGACTGCAATCCGCCATGAACGCAAACCCAACAGCCGTTATGCCAGCTACGCACAGTGCGAGTTTGAAGTGCGCGAAGTCGAGAACCTGTTCCGCCGTGAAAACATCCCGAACCTCAACTCCACGCACTTCTCTGTGGAAGAGATCTCGGCCAAGGTGCTGGTGGAAAAAGGCGTTGAAAGACGCTTCAAGTAAGCAATGGGCGCGACACTATGCCGCAACCGGCGAGTCACTCTGATATTCCTGCCAGGAATGGCGGCATAGAAATTCAGAATTTTATTTATAGGTGACGCTCGCTTAGTGTGGACTCCCAAGTCATAAGGAGATGCCCCGTGAGCAACGACCACCTGCTGCTATATGTCGACAGCCATTACACCAGCCCATGGGCTTTGGCTGTTTTCGTGACATTGCGTGAGAAGCACCTGCCCTTCTCGTTGCGTACGCTCGATTTGGACCGCGGCGATCATCAGGCGCCAGACTACATAGACCTGTCGCTGACCCGCCGCGTCCCGACGCTGGTGCAGGGCGATTTTGCGCTCTCGGAATCCTCGGCAGTCATTGAGTACCTGGAAGACAGCTTCGCTGAACGCCCGGTATTGCCCACCGATCGTCAGTTGCGTGCCAAGGCACGGCAGATTCAGGCCTGGCTGCGCAGTGACCTGCTGCCCATTCGCCAGGAGCGCTCAACCCTGGTGGTGTTCTACAGCCAGAAAGTCGCCGCCCCGTTGTCAGCCAATGCGCAGGCTGCGGCCGACAAGCTGATCAAGGCCGCCCAGAGCCTGCTGGCCGATGGCCGGGAGTACCTGTTCGGAAACTGGTCGATTGTCGACGTGGAACTGGCGGTCACCCTCAACCGCCTGATCCTTAACGGCGACCCGGTGCCTCAGGCGCTGGTGGAGTACACCAGCCGCCAGTGGCAGCATCCGGCTGTGCAGGAGTGGCTCAACCTGCAGCGGCCCGCGCTGTAGCGGCTGCCAGGCTTGCGCGACTTAAGCCGCTCCCGCCGGCACCCGCACCCAGCCTTCCATCAACACCCTCGCGCTGCGGCTCATGATGGCCTTGGTCACCTGCCACTGGCCGTCGACCTCGACAGCCTCGGCACCGACCCGCAAGGTGCCGGACGGATGACCGAAACGCACCGCCTGGCGCGGCTGGCCGCCGGCGGCCAGGTTCACCAGGGTGCCGGGCACCGCCGCTGCGGTGCCGATGGCCACGGCCGCAGTGCCCATCATCGCGTGGTGCAGCTTGCCCATCGACACGGCCCGCACCAGCAGGTCGATGTCCTGGGCGCGGACGGTTTTACCACTGGAGGCGCTGTAGTCCGCCGGCGGTGCCACGAAAGCCACCTTGGGGGTGTGCTGGCGCTGCGCCGCTTCGCTGAGCTGACTGATCAGGCCCATGCGCAGCGCGCCTTCGGCACGGATGCTTTCCAGCAACGCCAGAGCCTTGGGGTCAGCGTTGATATCGACCTGCAACTCGGTGCCGCTGTAGCCCAGATCCTGGGCATTGATGAACACCGTGGGAATACCGGCGTTGATCAAGGTGGCGTTAAGACTGCCCAGCCCCGGAATCTGCAACTCGTCGACCCGGTTACCGGTGGGAAACATCGAACCGCCCTCGCCGTCTTCATCGGCGGCCGGATCGAGAAACTCCAGCTGCACCTCAGCCGCCGGGAAGGTAACCCCATCGAGTTCGAAGTCACCGGTTTCCTGCACCAGGCCTGCGCTGATCGGAATATGGGCAATGATGGTCTTGCCAATATTGGCCTGCCAGATCCGCACGATGGCCACGCCGTCATGGGGGATACGGCCCGGCTCGACCAGCCCGCTGCTGATCGCGAAGGCCCCCACCGCAGCAGAAAGATTGCCGCAGTTACCGCTCCAGTCGACGAAGGGTTTGTCGATCGCCACCTGACCGAACAGGTAATCGACGTCGTGGCCCTCGCGCTGGCTGCGCGAGAGGATCACCGTCTTGCTGGTGCTGGAGGTCGCCCCGCCCATGCCGTCGATCTGTTTTTCATAGGGGTCGGGGCTGCCGATTACCCGCAGCAGCAGCGCGTCGCGGGCCGGCCCTGCCACCTGCGCCGCTTGCGGCAGGTCATCAAGGACGAAAAACACCCCCTTGCTGGTGCCGCCGCGCATGTAGGTGGCGGGAATTCTGAGTTGCGCCGGATGAGCCATCAACAGGTCTCCTGAAATCGTGGCGGATTTGTCCGCGAAACATTACAACCGGGCATCAAGCCACCTCGCCGGCCAGGAAATCCTGGGCAAAACGCTGCAATACCCCGCCTGCCTCGTAGATCGACACTTCTTCAGCGGTATCCAGACGACAGGTCATCGGCACCTCAAGGCGCTCGCCGTTACGCCGGGTAATCACCAGGGTAAGGGTCGCCCGCGGCGTACGCTCACCCACCACGTCGAACACTTCAGAACCGTCGATGCCCAGGGTCAGACGGTTGGTGCCGGGTTTGAACTCCAGCGGCAGCACCCCCATGCCCACCAGGTTGGTGCGGTGGATACGCTCGAAACCCTCGGCTGCGATGGCCTCGACGCCAGCCAGGCGCACCCCCTTGGCGGCCCAGTCGCGAGACGAGCCCTGACCATAGTCGGCGCCGGCGATGATGATCAACGGCTGCTTGCGCTGCATGTAGGTTTCGATGGCCTCCCACATGCGGGTGACCTGGCCTTGCGGCTCGATACGCGCCAGCGAGCCTTTCTGGACCTTGCCGTCCACCACCGCCATTTCGTTGACCAGTTGCGGGTTGGCGAACGTTGCCCGCTGCGCGGTCAGGTGATCGCCGCGGTGCGTCGCATAAGAGTTGAAGTCCTCTTCCGGCAGGCCCATTTTCGCCAGATATTCACCCGCCGCGCTGCTGGCCATAATGGCGTTGGACGGCGACAGGTGGTCGGTGGTGATGTTGTCAGGCAACACCGCCAGCGGGCGCATGCCCTTGAGGGTGCGTTCGCCGGCCAGCGCCCCCTCCCAGTAAGGCGGGCGACGAATATAGGTACTCATCGGCCGCCAGTCGTACAACGGCGCGACTGCGGTTTGATCCGCCTCAATGGCGAACATCGGGATGTAGACCTGGCGGAACTGCTCGGGTTTGACCGAGGCGCGCACCACAGCGTCGATTTCCTCGTCGCTGGGCCAGATGTCCTTGAGGCGAATGTCCTTGCCGTCGGCCACCCCCAGCACGTCGTTCTCGATATCGAAACGGATCGTCCCGGCGATGGCATAGGCAACCACCAGCGGCGGCGACGCCAGAAAGGCCTGCTTTGCGTAAGGGTGGATACGCCCGTCAAAGTTGCGATTGCCGGACAACACCGCCGTGGCATACAGGTCACGGTCAATGATTTCCTGCTGGATCTGCGGCTCCAGCGCACCGGACATACCATTGCAAGTGGTGCAGGCAAACGCCACCACGCCAAAACCGAGTTGCTCCAGTTCGGATGTGAGCCCGGCCTCGTCCAGATACAGCGCCACTGTTTTGGAGCCCGGCGCCAGGGAGGATTTGACCCACGGTTTGCGGGTCAGCCCCAGCCGGTTGGCGTTACGCGCCAGCAGCCCGGCCGCGATGACATTGCGCGGGTTGCTGGTATTGGTGCAACTGGTGATCGCGGCGATGATCACCGCGCCATCGGGCATCTGCCCCGGCACTTGCTGCCAGGCACTGGCAATACCCTTGGCGGCCAGATCAGTGGTCGCGACCCGCGCATGAGGGTTGGAGGGGCCGGCCATGCTGCGCACCACACTGGACAAATCGAAGCTCAATACCCGCTCGTACTGCACCTCGGCCAGGCTGTCGGACCACAGGCCGGCAATCTTCGCGTAGTGCTCGACCAGTTGCACTTGCTGTTCTTCACGCCCCGTGAGGCGCAAATAGTCCAGCGTCTGCTGATCGATGGAGAACATCGCAGCGGTGGCGCCATATTCCGGTGCCATATTGGAGATGGTCGCGCGGTCGCCCAGCGTCAGGCTGGAGGCACCGGCGCCGTAAAATTCCAGATACGCACCGACCACCTTTTGCTGGCGCAGGTATTGGGTCAGGGCCAGCACCACATCGGTGGCAGTAATGCCCGGCTGACGGCTGCCAGTCAGTTCGACACCGATGATGTCCGGCAAGCGCATCCATGACGCACGGCCCAGCATCACATTCTCGGCCTCCAGACCACCGACGCCAATGGCGATCACCCCCAGGGCATCGACGTGCGGCGTGTGGCTGTCGGTGCCGACCAGGGTGTCGGGGAACGCCACACCGTCAAGCACCTGCACCACCGGCGACATTTTCTCCAGATTGATCTGATGCATGATGCCGTTGCCGGGCGGGATCACCTCGACGTTCTTGAACGCCTTTTTGGTCCAGTCAATGAAGTGGAAGCGATCCTCGTTGCGGCGGTCCTCGATGGCACGGTTCTTTTCGAACGCCTGCGGGTCATAGCCGCCGCATTCCACGGCCAGCGAATGGTCGACGATCAGTTGCACCGGCACCACCGGGTTGACCCGCGCCGGGTCACCGCCCTGATCAGCGATCGCATCGCGCAGCCCGGCCAGATCCACCAGTGCGGTCTGGCCGAGGATGTCATGACACACCACCCGTGCCGGGAACCACGGGAAATCCAGGTCGCGGCGACGCTCGATCAATTGGCTCAATGACGCACGGAGGCTGGCTGGCGCGCAGCGGCGCAGCAGGTTTTCTGCCAGCACCCGCGAGGTGTATGGCAGCCCCGCCCAGGCACCGGGGCTGATGGCCTCCACCGCTTCACGGGCATCGAAATACTCGAGCGCGGTACCAGGCAGAGGTTTGCGGTATTGAAGATTCATGGGGCGCAGACTCGGTCACGGTAGGATTTAAGGGTGGGAGGCTCATGGTTGGCCTCCCTGCCCGTTCAGCGTTGCTCCAGCGCCACGAAAGGCCGCTGCGCGACGCCGGTATATTCCGCGCTGGGGCGGATGATGCGGTTATTGGCCCGCTGCTCGAACACATGCGCGGCCCAGCCAGTCAGCCGCGAGCAGACGAAGATCGGCGTGAACAGCTTGGTCGGGATACCCATGAAGTGGTACGCCGAAGCATGGTAGAAGTCGGCGTTGGGGAACAGCTTCTTCTCGTCCCACATGACCTTGTCAATGGCCTCGGACACCGGGAACAGCACGGTATCGCCTGCTTGCGCGGCCAGTTGCCGTGACCAGTCCTTGATCACCTCGTTGCGCGGATCCGAATCACGGTAGATCGCATGGCCAAAGCCCATGATCTTTTCTTTACGGGCCAGCATGCCGAGCGTGCCTTCAGTGGCCTCTTCTGCCGAGCCAAAGCGCTGGATCATTTCCATTGCAGCTTCGTTGGCACCGCCATGCAGCGGGCCACGCAACGTGCCGATCGCAGCCGTGACACAGGAGAACAGGTCCGACAGGGTCGAGGCACACACCCGAGCGGTAAAGGTCGAGGCATTGAATTCATGCTCGGCGTACAGAATCAACGAGACGTTCATCACTTTGCGATGCAGCTCGCTGGGGCTCTTGCCCGAGAGCAGACGCAGGAAATGGCTGGCCAGGTCCGGCTCATCGCTGCTGCAGTCGATGCGTTGAGCGTCGTGACTGAAGCGATACCAGTAGCACATGATCGCCGGAAAGGCCGCCAGCAGGCGGTCGGTGGCGGCGCGTTGCTGGTCGAAACCCTGCTCCGGCTCAAGGGTGCCGAGCATCGACGCGCCCGTGCGCATCACATCCATCGGATGGGTGCTGGCCGGGATACGCTCAAGCACTTCTTTCAAGGCTTGCGGCAGGTCGCGCAGTGTTTTCAGGCGCTGCTGGTAATCGGCCAACTGCGCCTGAGTCGGCAGTTCACCGTCCAGCAGCAGGTAAGCGACTTCCTCGAAACTGGCGCCTGCGGCCAGTTCACGTACATCGTAACCACGGTAGGTGAGCCCGGCGCCGGACTGGCCGACGGTGGACAGGGCAGTCTGGCCGGCGACCTGACCACGCAGGCCGGCGCCACTCAATACTTTTGCTTCAGCCATGACATTCTCCGGTTATCTGTTTTTTCTGGGAATGGGCAATCTTTTCGGGTTGTTCACAGTCTTGCGACGATCATCTGCAGGAGCGAGCTTGCTCGCGAAGGGGCCGCGATAGCCACAGCATCTGCTGCATATGTGCCGCAGTCTTGGCTAGCATGCCAGCTCCTACCGACGTACAGACGCCTGACCGAGCTGTACCTGGTTCAGCCCTTCTTCTGGGCAAACAGCGCATCAAGCTTTTGCTCGAAGCGGTGGTAATCGATCGCGTCGTACAGCTCCATGCGGGTTTGCATGGTGTCGATCACGTTCTTCTGCGTGCCGTCGCGGCGGATGGCGTTAAATACGTTTTCTGCGGCCTTGTTCATCGCGCGGAACGCCGACAGCGGATAAAGCACCAGGCCTACGCCCACCTCACGCAACTCGTCAGTGCTGAACAGCGGCGTGGCACCGAATTCGGTGATATTGGCCAGGATCGGCACGCCGACCCGGCTGGCGAACTGCTGATACATGGAAAGCTCGGTGATCGCCTCCGGGAACACCATGTCGGCCCCGGCTTCAATGCAGGCCGCCGCGCGTTCCAGCGCCGCGTCCAGACCTTCAACCGCCAGCGCGTCGGTGCGTGCCATGATCACAAAGCCAGGATCGGTACGGGCATCCACTGCGGCCTTGATGCGGTCGACCATCTCCTGCTGGGAGACGATTTCCTTGTTGGGCCGGTGGCCGCAACGCTTGGCGCCGACCTGGTCCTCGATATGAATGCCGGCGGCACCGGCCTTGATCATCGAGCGTACGGTCCGCGCCACATTGAAGGCCGACGAGCCGAAGCCGGTGTCGGCATCCACCAGCAGCGGCAGATCGCAGACATCGGTGATACGCCGCACATCGATCAGCACGTCTTCAAGACCCGAAATCCCCAGATCCGGCAAGCCCAGCGAACCTGCCGCTACCCCGCCACCTGACAGATAAATAGCCTTGAACCCGGCGCGCTGGGCCAACAGGGCGTGGTTGGCGTTAATGGTGCCCACCACTTGCAGGGGCTGCTCGCTGGCCACTGCATCGCGCAGGCGCTGGCCGGGACTGGTATGGACGTGACTCATGCTTCACCTCGGTCGGGGGCGGCCTGGTAATGCCGCTCGATATTGCGTCGGGAGGCGCCGATATGGCGGCGCATCAAAAGTTCGGCCAGCTCGCCATCACGGTCGGCGATCGCATCGAGAATGCGATGATGCTCGGCAAAGGCCTGGCGGGGACGATTGGGTGTCGTGGAGAACTGAATGCGGTACATGCGCACCAACTGATACAGCTCGCCGCACAGCATCTGGCTCAGGGTCTGGTTGCCGCTGCCCTGAATGATCCGGTAGTGGAAATCAAAATCGCCCTCCTGCTGGTAGTAGCCCAGCCCGGCCTGGAACGCTGCGTCGTGCTCATGGGTATGCAGCACGTCGCGCAATTGCTGGATCTGCGCCTCGCTCATCCGCTCGGCCGCCAGCCGACAAGCCAACCCTTCCAGCGACTCACGGATCTGGTACAGCTCGATCATCTGCGCATGGGTAAGCGACACTACCCGCGCCCCGACGTGCGGCACCCGCACGACCAGGCGCTGGCCTTCGAGCCTGTGAATTGCCTCACGCAGCGGACCACGACTGATGCCGTAGGTGCGCGCCAGCTCCGGTTCAGAGATTTTGCTGCCGGGGGCGATTTCGCCGCTGACAATAGCGGCCTGGATACGCCGGAACACATTCTCGGAAAGTGTTTCAGTTTCTTGCCCGGCAGGTACGCCGGCTGGCGGCAACGGCTCAACCACATCCAGCATATTGTCGACACCTTTGATTTCACATACCCGACAATCTAGCCAACGATAGGAAATACGTCAAAACAAATACATGGATTGTCGACAATCGTCTAATACCGGACGAAACAATGATAGCTGGCAGTTGGCTGGCGTCATAAAGGCTTCATGTTAGAATGCCCGGCGTTTTTTGCCCCTCTTTACATGACCTGCGAACCCATAGCCCCGCTGCGGGTCTGAGGCTGTCACCGTTTTTCTCCGATGTACCAGGACCCAATGACCCGCTTTTTTCTGTTCTGCCTGCTGATACTGCCCCTACCCGCACTCGCTGCCGACCGATCGGTCTACGGCCTGAACGAATACGCCCGGCTGCCGGAAATCGACCTTGATGTGCCCGCCAAGCTCGACACCGGTGCTGTCACCGCCTCACTGAGCGCCCGTGACATCTCGTATTTCACCCGTGACGGGCAACGCTGGGTGCGCTTCTACCTGGCCATCGACAAGGCTCATGCCCACCCCATCGAGAAACCGCTGCTGCGGGTCGGCCAGATCAAGCGCCGCGCCGATGATATGGGCGCCAATAAAGAACAGCAGTACAGCGCCAGGCCGGTGATCAGCCTGGACGTCTGCCTGGGTGAAGATTTACGTCACCTGGAAGTGAACTTGACCGACCGCCGCGCTTTCCAATACCCGCTTTTGATTGGCGCCGACGCACTCAAACGCTTCAACGCGATGGTCGACCCCAGCTTGAAATACGCCGCCGGCAAACCTGCCTGTGCCGCCAAAATCGCTCAACACGCAGAGTAATCCCATGCGCGCTCTTACCCTTCACCTGAAAATCCTGATCGGCGTCCTGGTCACCTTGGGCCTGGCGATCACGGCCTGGCAGGTATTGGTGCTCGGCATCCCGATGACCGAAGACGAAACCGACGACCTGTGGAATATCGACGCCAAGATCGAATTCCTCGCCAACGCCAAAGAGTCGGTCAAAGTGCAGATGTTCGTTCCGCCGCTGAACCAGGACTACATCAGCCTCAACGAGAGCTTCATCGCCAATAACTATGGGGTCAGCGTCAATCGCGTCGACGGCAACCGCAAGGCCACCTGGTCATCGCGCCGCGCCAACGGTAACCAGACCCTGTACTACCGGCTGGTGCTGACCAAACGCTACAGCGCTGACAAACCCAAGCCCAAAGGCCCGATTTTCCGCGATAGCCTGCCGGTAGAAGGGGCCGAGAAGATCGCCGCCGACGCCCTGCTGGCCCCCATCCGCCAGCACTCGGCGGATGTCGAAACCTTCGTCAGCGAGGCGATCAAGCGGGTCAACAACAGCAACGACGATAACGCCAAGTTGCTGCTCGGAGGCGATCCGTCGCCGGCCCGCAAGGCCCAGGTGGTCGACCTGCTGCTGTCGATCGCGCATGTGCCAATGGAAAAGGTACACACCATTCGCCTCGAAGCAGGCACCCCGCAGACTCCGGAACTGTGGCTGCGCAGCTTCAACGGCAAGGATTGGCTGTATTTCAACCCATTGACCGGTGAGTCCGGCCTGCCGGGCGATCGCCTGCTGTGGTGGACTGGCGACGAGCCGCTGGTCAGCGTGGATGGCGCCCGCAAGGCCACGGTGAGCTTCACCCTGAGCAACAGCGAGATGAACGCCATCCGCCTGGCCCAGCTCACCGATGAAAACACCGACGCCGACTTTCTTTCCTACTCGCTGTACGGCCTGCCGCTACAAACCCAGCAGAGCTTCATGATCATGGTCATGATCCCCATCGGCGTGCTGGTGATTCTGGTGCTGCGCAACCTGATCGGCCTGCAGACCCTGGGCACCTTCACACCGGTCCTGATCGCCCTGGCCTTTCGCGAGACCCAGCTGGACTTCGGCATCCTGCTGTTTACCGTGATCACCGCGCTGGGCCTGTCACTGCGCTCTTACCTTGAGCATCTCAAGCTACAGATGCTGCCGCGCCTGTCGGTGGTGCTGACCTTCGTGGTGGTACTGATCGCGGTCATCAGCGTGTTCAGTCACAAGCTGGGCATCGAACGCGGCCTGTCGGTATCGCTGTTCCCGATGGTGATCCTGACCATGACCATCGAACGGCTGTCGATCACCTGGGAAGAGCGCGGCGCCAGCCATGCCATGAAAGTCGGGGTGGGCACCCTGTTCGCCGCCTCGCTGGCCTACCTGATCATGACCGTGCCGGAGCTGACCTACTTTGTGTTCACCTTCCCGGCCATCCTGCTGGTGCTGGTCGGCTTCATGCTTGCCATGGGTCGCTACCGCGGTTATCGCCTGACCGAGCTGGTTCGTTTTCGCGCCTTCCTAAAAGAGGAAGACGCCAAATGATTGGCTGGTGGAAGACCTGGAAGGAACTGCAAGCGCGCGGCATCATGGGCATCAACCGGCGTAACGCCGACTACGTGCTCAAGTACAACAAGCGCAGCCTGTACCCGATTGTCGATGACAAGATCATCACCAAGGAGCGCGCCATCAGCGCCGGCATTCATGTGCCGCAGATGTACGGCGTGATCTCCACCGAGAAGGAAATCGACCGTCTGGACGAGATCATCGGTGGCCATGATGATTTCGTTATCAAGCCGGCCCAAGGTGCCGGTGGCGACGGCATCATGGTCATCGCCGACCGTTTCGAGGACAGCTTTCGCAGTGTCTCCGGGCGACTGGTCAGCCGTTCGGAGATCGAGCACCAGATTTCCAGCATCCTCACCGGCCTGTATTCGCTGGGCGGCCATCGCGACCGGGCGCTGATCGAATACCGGGTAATTCCCGACACCATCTTCAAGAGCATCAGCTATGAAGGTGTGCCCGACATTCGCATCATCGTGCTAATGGGCTATCCGGTGATGGCCATGCTGCGTTTGCCGACCCGTCAGTCCGGCGGCAAGGCCAACCTGCACCAGGGTGCCATCGGCGTGGGCGTCGACCTGGCCACCGGCATCACCCTCAAAGGCACCTGGCTGAACCGCATCATCAGCAAACACCCCGACACCGCCAATGCGGTGGATGGGGTGCAACTGCCCTATTGGGACGGGTTCATGAAGCTGGCGGCCGAATGTTACGAGCTGTGCGGCCTGGGCTATATCGGCGTCGACATGGTGCTGGACCAGGAAAAAGGCCCGTTGATTCTCGAACTCAATGCCCGCCCCGGCCTGAACATCCAGATTGCCAATGACTGCGGCCTGACTCTGCGCACCCATGCCATTGAAGCGCATCTGGAAAAGCTGGCGCTCAACGATGAACAACAAACCCCGGAGCAACGGGTTAGGTTCGTTCAGCAGCTGTTTGGCCACGTGCCCGCCTGACCCGCATACTTCGCGCGCCAGCCAGACAACGACAGGGGTCTGTCCTGATGGGGCGCCGGTGATTACAATCAGCGCCTTTCCGTCGTTGATCGTAGTCACGCATGCCAACCTGCACGCTGCACCCTTTGCCGTACTCCCCTGATCCGGGTGTCTATTTCGCCAGGATTCGCCAGGCGCCCGGCGCCGTGTTGCTCGACAGTGGTCGGCCGACGGCGCAGCGCGGCCGCTTTGACCTGTGCAGCGCCTGGCCATTGGAAACCCTGCAATGCCAACAGCAGGAAAGCGGCGAGGCATTCCTGCAACGCCTGCGCCAGGCATTGACCCAACTTGGCAGCGCCGACCTGCCGACAGGCTGCGAGCTGCCTTTCGCAGGCGGCTTGATGGGCTACCTGGGCTATGACTTCGGCCGTCGTCTGGAAACCCTGCCGGGCCAGTCGGTGGACGACCTGCAACTGGCAGACGCCCAAATAGGGCTGTATGCCTGGGCACTGATCAGCGACCATCAGGCCGCTACCAGCCAGTTGATGTTTCATCCCGCCCTGGCCAGCACCGAGCGCCAGCGGCTGATCGAGCTATTCAGCCAACCGGGCGATAACCGTGTTGACACCTTCCGGCTGCACAGCCCGTTTGCCGCCAACCTCAGCGCCGACCAGTACCGCGCAGCGTTTACCCGCCTGCAGCACTACATTCAGGCAGGCGACTGCTATCAGGTCAACCTGACCCAACGCTTCCAGGCCACCTGCTCGGGTGATCCGTGGGCGGCCTATACCGCTCTACGCGAAGCCTGCCCGACGCCCTTCTCGGGCTATATACCGTTAGCCGAAGGTGCTGCGCTGCTGAGCGTATCGCCGGAGCGCTTCGTTCAGGTGCACCAAGGCCAGGTTGAAACCCGCCCCATCAAAGGCACCCGGCCACGCAGCCTGGACGCTGACGAAGACCAGCGGCTGGCCGATGAGTTGCTGGCCAGCCCGAAGGATCGTGCAGAAAACCTGATGATCGTCGACCTGCTGCGCAACGACATGGGCCGCAACTGCCGGACCGGCTCGGTGCGGGTGCCGGAGCTGTTCAGCATCGAAAGCTACCCCAACGTGCACCACCTGGTCAGCAGCATCACCGGCGAACTGGCCGCCGACCGTGACGCCCTGGATTTGCTCGGCGGCAGCTTTCCCGGCGGCTCCATCACCGGCGCCCCCAAGATCCGGGCCATGCAGATCATCGATGAACTGGAACCACAGCGCCGCGCCCTGTACTGCGGCTCGCTGCTGTATCTGGACGTGCGCGGCGAAATGGACAGCTCGATTGCCATCCGCAGCCTGCTGGTCAAGGATGGCAAGGTGTCCTGCTGGGCCGGCGGCGGCATCGTTGCCGACTCGCAATGCGAGGCGGAATATCAGGAATGCTTTACCAAAGTCGGTGTGCTACTGCGTACCCTGGAGAGCCTGTAGGAGCCGGTTCAGCGGCGAAAGCTTGCGCCGCTGAAGAAGCCCGGCGGTGCCCGCCCTACAGGCTCAACTCACGATTCGACGCCTTGATGAACTCTTTCTTCAAGTCCTCAAAGCTATGCACCGCCGGGAACTGCGGGAATTCGCGAATCACGTTGTCCGGCGCATGGAACAGAATTCCGGCGTCGGCTTCCCCTAACATGGTGGTGTCGTTGTACGAATCGCCGGCCGCGATCACTCGGTAGTACAGGCTCTTGAAGGCCAGTACCGACTGGCGCTTGGGGTCTTTCTGGCGCAATTGATAGCTGATCACCCGATCCGTCTCGTCAGTGATCAGGCGGTGGCACAGCAGGGTCGGGAAGCCCAGTTGACGCATCAGCGGCTGCGAGAACTCGTAGAAGGTATCCGAGAGGATGACCACCTGAAAGCGCTCGCGCAGCCAGTCGACGAACTCCACGGCGCCGTCGAGCGGCTTGAGGGTGCCGATCACTGCCTGAATATCGGACAGCTTCAGGCCATGCTCGTCAAGAATGCGCAGGCGCTGCTTCATCAGCACGTCGTAGTCGGGAATGTCCCGAGTGGTTGCCCGCAGGGCTTCGATACCGGTTTTTTCGGCAAAGGCGATCCAGATTTCCGGAACCAGCACACCTTCCAGGTCGAGACAGGCAATTTCCACAGAACACTCCTTGAATGGATCTTGAGAGAAGCGGCACTTTAGAGGCTAATGTCGCCACAGCGCAAGCTGACGTCGCATCTGGAAAAAACCTCGCCACTGTCAGGCTCCACGCGGGGGCAACGCGCTCACACTCAGACAGTTTTTGTTACCATGGCCGCCACCACGAGCGCTTAAGCGCCACCTCAGTACTAGGAACACACCTGATGAGCCAACCATTCGACGTTGCCGAACTGGCCGCGGCGTACGCCAACAAATCCCCCCAGGACATCCTTAAACTGGCCTTTACTCACTTCGGCGATGAACTGTGGATCTCGTTCAGCGGTGCCGAAGACGTGGTGCTGGTGGATATGGCCTGGAAGATCAACAAGAACGTCAAGGTCTTCAGCCTCGACACCGGCCGTCTGCATCCGGAAACCTACCGTTTCATCGACAAGGTGCGCGAGACCTACGCCATCGACATCGATATCATTTCGCCGGATCACAGCAAGCTTGAGCCTTTCGTACGCGAAAAGGGCCTGTTCAGCTTTTACAAGGATGGCCACGGTGAATGCTGCGGTGTGCGCAAGATCGAACCGCTGCGCCGCAAGCTGAGCACAGTGAAAGCCTGGGCCACCGGCCAGCGCCGCGATCAGAGCCCGGGCACCCGCAGCCAGGTTGCCGCCCTGGAAATCGACGGTGCGTTCTCGACCCCAGAGCGCCCACTGTACAAGTTCAACCCGCTGGCACAGATGAGCAGTGAAGAAGTGTGGGGCTATATCCGCATGCTGGAACTGCCCTACAACAGCCTGCACGAACGCGGCTTCATCAGCATCGGCTGCGAACCCTGCACCCGCCCGGTGCTGCCGAACCAGCACGAGCGCGAAGGCCGCTGGTGGTGGGAAGAGTCGACCCAGAAAGAATGCGGGCTGCACGCTGGCAATTTGATCAGCAAGGCTTGAGCAAGCTGCCGTAGGAGCGACCTTGGTCGCGAAGATTGGCCAGACGCCGCAAATGCGGAGGCTGTATCGGCTCTTTCGCGACCGAGGTCGCTCCTACAGTTGTTCACTTTGATATTTGTCAGTGAACAGGCAATTCCACGCCGGCGAACAGCTCTTCAAGCTCTTGCTTGTTATGGCAATGAATGGCCTTGGCCATCATTTCACGGGTCAGGTGCGGGGCGAATTTTTCGATAAAGTCGCACATGAAGCCGCGCAGGAAGGTACCGCGACGGAAGGCGATCTTGGTCACGCTCGATTCGAACAGATGGCTGGCATCCAGCGCCACCAGATCCTTGTCCAGCTCCTCATCGACCGCCATGTGCGCGACGATCCCCACCCCCAGGTTCAGCCGCACATAGGTTTTGATGACGTCGGCGTCAGCCGCAGTGAACACAACCTTGGGCACCAGGCCACGATTGCTGAATGCTTCGTCGAGCTTTGAACGGCCAGTGAAGCCGAACACGTAGGTTACGATCGGGTACTCGGCAAGCAATTCCAGGGTCAGTTTCGGCGCCTTGGTCAGCGGATGCCCCTGCGGCACTACCACACAACGGTTCCAGCGATAGCACGGCATCATGATCAGATCACCGAACTGCTCCAGCGCTTCGGTGGCAATCGCAAAGTCCACCGTACCATCAGAAGCCATCTCGGCGATCTGTGTCGGTGAACCCTGGTGCATGTGCAAGGCCACATCCGGATACTGCTTGATGAAACTGCCAATGATCGGCGGCAGGGCATAGCGCGCCTGGGTATGGGTCGTGGCAATCGACAGGGTGCCTTTCTTCTCGTTGGAGAATTCCTGGGCAATCTGTTTGATGCTCTCGACCTTGCGCAGAATTTCGCCTGCGGTCGTGATGATCCGCTCGCCAGCCGGGGTGACCCGGGTCAGGTGCTTGCCGCTGCGGGCAAAGACTTCCACGCCCAGTTCGTCTTCGAGCAGGCGAATCTGTTTACTGATCCCCGGCTGGGAGGTGTACAGGCTCTGGGCCGTCGCCGAAACGTTGAGGTCGTGGTGCGCCACTTCCCAGATATAGCGCAGTTGTTGAAGCTTCATAGGTATCCCTCAAGCAGATGGGCATCAGCGACGGTATATAACTGTATTAATGGTCTGAGTTAGAAAGCTAGAACTTTTTATCACCTTTACGCGGTAATGGCACGCGCGATTTCACTTCAGACCATCAATTTTTTCATCACTGCCCGCTCTGCATCATGGGCACCATGTAAACCGGTACAACCGAATACTGCAAAACCCGGGCAACGGTACGCCCGATCGGCGCGCCCTCCCCGACCATTCGGCTATGACTGCCGATGACCAGCAGGTCTACAGCCAGTTCACGTGCCTGTTCGAGAATCACATTGGAAGGATCGCCCTGCACGACTCGCACCGTGCGGATGAAGGACAGGTCCTGATGCCCTTCGCCCAGCTCTTCACGAAACCCGTCGAGCATCCGTTGCTCTATGCCTTCCATGAATGTACTCACGCCTTTGCCGTGCAACTGCCGGAGTGCTTCATCACCCAGATAGCTCTGTAGCACCGACTCGGCGAACAGCCCCAGCGGCTCGACAACATGGATGACGTGCAGCCGCGCATTGAAGGTTCGAGCCAGTGCCAACGCATGTTGCGTCACGTAAGGCGCGTACAGACCGAGATCTGTGGCATACAGCATCGAACGAATCATACGGCCTCCCGGACTGCCAGAAATGGCGGAGATTGATTGAGCTTAGCAGCGCCCTACCAATGCGGCGGCGAACCTGGCACCGGTCCGCCATGCCCGTATCAGCTTATGCCAGGGCGGCTGGCACATCCGCCCGTTGACGACGATCGATGAATGTCAGCGCCTGATACAGCATGCGCACCTGTGGCATGTCACATCCGGCGGCACGGGCTGCGTTCAGCGGTGCTTTGTAAATGGCCTGTAGCTCCAGCGGGCGCCGCTCACGGTAATCGAGGTACATGCTCGGCCAGTAGTCGGGCATTTTTTCGGTAAAGCTGAACAGGGTCTGGGCATACTGCTCCGGCAGCACATGGCCACAGGCAGCAGCGCCCTGAATCACTTCATTCATCAGGCTCACAATCAGCTCGCGAACAGCCGGGTCATTCATCAGTGCCCCGGTACCCGCCTGCAGCACCACCGACAACCCGTTATAAGGCACATTCCAGACCAGCTTCTGCCAGCGCGCCTGCTGCAGATCTGCCATGGCCTGGCTGTCCACCCCGGCAGCGCGCAGTAATGCTGCGCCCTCCTCGACCACCGCCTGACGCTGCGCCGACTCGCTTGCCGGACCACTGTGATAGCCCAGGTTGACCGCACCACCGGACTGATGCACGACGACACCGGGCGCCTGGCGGTACACCGCGATGAAACACAGCCCGCCAAGAATATGCAGGGTCTCGGGCAGCAAGGCACGTAATTGGTCTTCGACACCGAGACCGTTCTGCAACAGCACAATCCGCGCGCCAGGCGCGGCGGCCTGGGCGATCAACGGAGCCAGGTCAGCGTTAGAGGTCGATTTGGCGCCGACCAGCAACCAGTCGCAGGGCGGCATGTCGGCAACGCTGCGGTGGGCATTGACCGGTGCAAGCAGCAAGGGGCCGTGTACCTGGCTGTCGACCCGCAACCCCTGCCGGCACACGGCAGCGAATTCGCTACGCAGTAAAAAATGCACGTCGAAGCCGGCGCGCGCCAGCATCAAGCCATAAAAACCGCCGATCGCACCGGTACCGATGATGCCGATGCGCGGGCGTTGAGTCGTTAAGGTCATTGGCACAGATCCTTGTTGTCAGGCTCAGGGCAGCTCGTCAGGCTGCTGGGCGAAGGCCTTCTCAAGCGCCTGAGTGAGCATTACCCGGTTCAGGGAGGAGCGTATCGCACCATAAAACTGGCCGTCACACACCACAAACAAGGCCGGCAAATGAAACACTTCATAACGCGCCACCGCACCGCCGTTACGTTCAGCGTCGATCCAGCACAACCGTTCAAGCGGCAAGCTCATGTGTGGCAGTTGCTCGTAAGCCCACCGGCAACTGGCACAGCCTTGTCCGGTGAACAGCAACAGTGAGCGGCCTGGCAAATCCAATAGCTGACGGTCAATATCAAGGTCAGTGAGCTGCAATTGCTCCACGCGGTACGCTCCAGAACGACAAGGCATGAGTTTATCGAGATTTGCGTCACTGTTCATATGCCGCTCATGGGCGGCGCAGATTGGCCAGCGCACGGTAACGCCAGCTTGTAGAAACACGCGCTAACGCGATAAGGTTCGGCACCCGCAACGCTCAATATGCTGGGACCGCCCGCCGGCGGCCAGCCACCGTGACCAGATGAGTAAACCGATGGCCGATTTACCGATTGACGACCTTAACGTCGCTTCCAACGAGACACTGATCACCCCGGATCAGCTCAAGCGCGAGATCCCCCTGACTGCTGCGGCGCTCAAGACCGTAAGCGAAGGCCGTGAGGTGATCCGCAACATTCTCGATGGCAAGGATCACCGCCTGTTCATCGTGATCGGCCCCTGCTCGATCCACGATCTGAAGGCAGCCAAAGAATACGCCGAGCGCCTCAAGGCGCTGTCCGCTGAAGTGTCGGACACGCTCTATCTGGTCATGCGCGTGTATTTCGAAAAGCCGCGCACCACCGTGGGCTGGAAAGGCCTGATCAACGACCCGTACCTGGACGACTCGTTCAAGATCCAGGACGGCCTGCACATTGGTCGGCAACTGCTGCTGGATCTGGCCGAGATGGGCCTGCCTACCGCCACCGAGGCGCTGGATCCGATCTCGCCGCAGTACCTGCAGGACCTGATCAGCTGGTCGGCTATCGGCGCCCGCACCACCGAATCGCAGACCCACCGGGAAATGGCCTCGGGCCTGTCTTCGGCGGTAGGTTTCAAGAACGGCACCGATGGCGGCCTGACCGTAGCAATCAATGCCCTGCAGTCGGTTTCCAAGCCGCACCGTTTCCTGGGCATCAACCAGGAAGGCGGCGTGTCAATCGTCACAACCAAAGGCAATGCCTATGGCCACGTGGTGTTGCGTGGCGGCAACGGCAAGCCCAACTACGATTCGGTCAGCGTCGCCTTGTGCGAGCAAGACCTCAACAAGGCCAAGATCCGCCCGAACATCATGGTCGATTGCAGCCACGCCAACTCCAACAAGGACCCGGGCCTGCAGCCACTGGTCATGGAGAACGTGGCCAACCAGATTCTCGAAGGCAACCAGTCGATTATCGGTTTGATGGTTGAAAGCCACCTTAACTGGGGTTGCCAGTCGATTCCGAAAGACCTGGCAGAGCTGCAATACGGCGTATCAATCACCGACGCCTGCATTGACTGGTCGGCGACTGAAAAGACCCTGCGCAGCATGCACGCCAAGCTCAAGGACGTATTGCGGGCGCGTAACCGGGGCTGAGGCCCAGCCCCAGGCCACAAGCACAATGCAACAGGCGGGGCAAGCCCCGCCGTTTTCAATTCTGGGTGACCGATCAGCCAATCACATCCTGGGCGCCGCTACGGCGCTGATGGCGCTCCATGTAACGCTCGACATACGAGCACGATGGAATCACGGTATAGCCGCCCTGGTCAGCAAAGGCCAGCGCATGCTCAGTCAGCGCTGCCGCAACACCGCGACCGCGCAGGGCATCAGGCACGAAGGTGCGATAGAAATCCAGGGTCTGCTTGCCCAGGTCCATGTAGGTCAAATAGGCGCGATGGCCGTCGATCTCGACTGCAAACTGATGTTTGGCCTGATCATGTTCAATGGACAACGCCTCGCTCATCATTACTCCTAGCGGGTCTTGGAATTGGACCCCTACCTTACCGATGTTTTTCCGGCGAAGGAACCTCTATGCCGCCCTGTGTTGTACAGGTAACGACCGACACATCGCCTATCAACCTGAACAGCACTACCAAATAGTAGGCGTGATTGTCCAATCTACTCAAGCAAACCGTCCGTTAAAAATCAGGCCCCGCAATCTGCTGTTTGATAATGGAACCTGACACTCTCGCAAGTTGTCCATTGAGACGCCTTGATGACCGCTAAAGTCACTGTGACATCACGCCACAGGCTGCCCAGGCTTTTGCAAAGACCCTGAACAGCAATCAACAACAGCTCGTCCGTCAGGCCGAAGTGGATAGTTTTCATACAATCCACTTGAGAAGTATGACGAAAGACTTTCAGCGACAAGAATTTTGTGGGTATCTTGCGCTTCGTCCGTTTACTTACTACAAACAATGAGTACTATGTACGCCAGTCATTTTCTCACTTTCGAGAGATGACGAATTTGAAATAAGTCCTTGAAGGGGAACACGATGAACAACGTTCTGAAATTCTCTGCTCTGGCTCTGGCCGCCGTTCTGGCCACCGGTTGCAGCAGCGTCTCCAAAGAAACCGAAGCTCGTCTGACTGCTACTGAAGATGCAGCCGCACGTGCACAAGCTCGTGCTGACGAAGCCTACCGTAAGGCTGACGAAGCTCTGGCTGCTGCTCAGAAAGCTCAGCAAACTGCCGACGAAGCCAACGAGCGTGCTCTGCGCATGCTTGACAAGGCTAGCCGCAAGTAATAGTCCCTTCGGGATTGTGAAAAGGCCGACCCGCTCGCGGGTCGGCCTTTTTTATTGCCTGGGGAACCGGCGGCGCAGGAGCGGCTTCAGCCGCGAACGGTTCAATTTAGCGCAATAGGCTTCCCTGCCCAGCGCTTTCATCAATTACTGAAACACCGCCTGCACATTGTCCTGCACAGGCACCGCCGGGGTATTGGCGGCCGGCACGGCGATTTCGGTCGGGATGCCGTCTTCCGCCGCTACGACGTCACGCACCAGATCCCAGTTGGTGCGCATGTTATTGGCCAGGTCCTCGTGCTTGAGCAAGCTATTGATCACCGCAGTGTGCTTGTCGACGACCGAAGGGTTGCCTTGCTCATCGAGCGGGGTGTGGGCTTCAAGGTAGACCTTGCCGCCGCTGACACCGAATTTGTAAGGTTCGTTGATGATGCGCACCGAGGTGCCAACCGGGGCCATGTCAGCCAGGGTCAGGACGTCGTTGTTGTACATCCGAAAGCAGCCGTGGCTGGTGCGCATGCCGATGCCGAACTTTTTGTTCGAGCCGTGGATCAGGTAGCCAGACATACCCAGGCCGAACTTGAACGGTCCTAGCGGGTTGTCAGGGCCGGCAGGCACTACGGCGGGCAGGATATCGCCATCGGCCGCATGTTCGGCGCGGATCGACGCTGGCGGTGTCCAGGTCGGGTTCGGCGTTTTGGCAACGATGCGGGTATTGCCGATTGGCGACCCCCAGCCCTCGCGACCGATGCCCAAGGCGTAGGTGTAGACCACGTTCTTGCCCTTGGGGTAGTAATACAGGCGGTATTCGGCCAGGTTGATCACGATGCCTTCACGCGGGCCGGGTGGCAGGATGAAGCGGGTTGGCAGCGTGACCCTGGTACCGGCGCCAGGCAGCCAGGCATCGACGCCGGGGTTGGCGGCGATCATTTCCAGGTAGCCCAGGCCATAGCGGGTGCCCAGATCGGCGAAGGTGTCTTCGTACCTCGCATCGATGACCTGCACCTGGCCGACGATATCCTCGCCTGGCGGCGGCAAGGGCAGTTCGGTGGCCTGGGCAGAACAGGCGACCCACAGGGCGGCAAGCGACAGACAGCGGGCAACGACAGGAATGCGCGACAACATCCGGTGAAATCCTTCGGCTAAACACGGTAGAAATCGCAGTGTACACCCGGCTTGACGCGACCGGGAGCCTGCTGGCTCGCGCCGCTTACAGTTCCGGCCAGATCGGGTGCATGCCACGCCGCTGCGCGTCAAGGATGGCCTTGCACAGCGGGCACAGGCGCTCTTGCTGAAGTATTTGTGTCTCAACCTGTAACAGGCGCGGCTGAGCCGGCAGCAACGTACCGCACAGCGTTCGGTCGGCGGTGCCTCCCAGCACCAGTTGCCGGGCGATCAAATGGACCCTGGCTTCCTGGCAGGCGAACAGATCGAGCTGTTCGTCAGGTTCGATCATCTGATAAGCAAAAAGGGACCAGGCAGGGCGCGGCATGGAGGGCTCCAGTGAGGGGGGCGCAACATTAGCCGAAAGCGCCCCGCTGGAAAAGCCTCAAAGCAAGGGTTTCAGGGTCGGCCAGACGTTTTCCAGCAACGTGTTCTGGGCCGCGGCGGCAGGGTGGATGCCATCAGCCTGCATCAGCGCAGGCACCCCGCCTACCCCTTCAAGGAAAAACGGCACGAACGGCAACTGTTTCTCCCTGGCCAGATCAACATAGGCGGCTTCGAATGCCTGGGTATAGCGCGGCCCGTAGTTAGGCGGGATCCGCATGCCCAGCAACAGCACCTTGGCACCGGCCTGTTGTGACTGATCTACCATGCTGGTCAAGTTTTGTTGCAATTGCGCGGGCAGTTGTCCACGCAGGCCATCGTTACCGCCCAACTCAAGCACCACCAGTTGCGGTTTATGCTCTGCAAGCAGCGCAGGCAGCCGCGCGAGCCCGCCGGCGCTGGTGTCGCCACTGATCGACGCATTGACCACCTTGCTGTCGAAACCCTGCTCCTGCATGCGTTTTTGCAACAGACTCACCCAGCCCACACGGGTATCCAGGCCGAAAGCCGCGCTGATACTATCCCCAACGATCAACACTGTGCCCGCCGCTGCGCCCTGTGACAGCAGCAACAACGACCCCAGAGCAGCATTCAATAACCACGCACGCATCGGATTCTCCATGAGTGAAAGTATTCTCAGTGCCCAAAACCTCAGCAAAGTGGTCCCCAGCACCGAAGGTGACCTGACTATCCTGCACGAACTCTCCCTTGAACTGAACAAGGGTGACACCCTGGCCATTGTCGGCGCTTCGGGTTCAGGCAAATCCACCCTGCTCGGCCTGCTGGCCGGCCTTGACCTGCCAAGCGCCGGCAGCGTGGTTCTTTCGGGCCGCAATCTGAGCCAGCTGGACGAAGACGAACGCGCCAGGGTTCGCGCCGAGCACGTCGGTTTTGTCTTCCAGTCGTTTCAATTGCTCGACAGCCTCAATGCCCTGGAAAACGTCATGCTGCCGATGGAGCTCGAAGGCCGCAAGGACGCCCGCGAACAGGCCCGGACCCTGCTGGAGCGGGTCGGCCTTGGCAAGCGCCTGACCCATACCCCACGCCAACTGTCCGGCGGTGAGCAGCAACGGGTCGCCATTGCCCGGGCCTTTGCTGCCGACCCGGACGTGCTGTTTGCCGACGAGCCGACCGGCAACCTCGACAGCCACACCGGTGAACGGATCAGCGACCTGTTGTTCGAACTGAACAAGGAACGCAACACCACCCTGGTGCTGGTCACCCACGACGAGCGCCTGGCACACCGTTGCCGCCGCCTGATCCGTCTTGAAGCCGGGCGCCAGGTCGCCCCTCTGGAGCCTTGATGGCACGTATGCCCCTGACGCGTCTGTTCAGCCTTGCACTGCGCCAGTTACAGCGCGATGCCCGCGCCGGTGAACTGCGCGTACTGTTCTTTGCCCTGATGGTGGCGGTGGCCGCCAGTACCGCCATCGGTTACTTCGGCGCCCGGCTCAATGCTGCCATGCTGCTGCGCGCCACCGAGTTTCTTGGCGCCGACCTGATTCTGGAAGGCTCCAGCCCTGCCACTGACGAGCAGCGCGCTGCCGGCTTGCAGGCGGGACTCAAGCACGGCCAGATCGTGATTTTCTCCAGCGTGATCGCCACCGACGACGGCATTCAGCTGTCGAGCATCAAGGCCGTCGACGACGCCTACCCGTTGCGCGGCGAGCTGAAAAGCGCACCTGACCTCTACCAGGCCGACCAAGCCAGTAAAGGCCCAGCTCCCGGCGAGGCCTGGGCCGAAGCGCGGTTGCTGCCGGCAGTCAACATGAAAGTCGGCGATACCATTGATGTCGGGGCCAAGCCATTGAAGCTGACCCGCATCCTGACCTATGAACCGGACCGCGCCGGCAACTTCTACAGCCTCACCCCCCGCGTGATGATCAACCTGCAAGACCTGCAGGCCACCGGCGTGGTCCAGCCCGGCAGCCGGGTGACATACCGCGAGATGTGGACCGGCTCGCCCCAGTCGCTGGCCGCCTACCGCCAGGCCATCGAGCCGGGCCTGCAACCGCACCAGGAAATCAAGGACGCCCGCGACGGCAGCCAACAGATCGGCGGAGCCTTGGGCAAGGCTGAGCGCTATCTGAATATGGCCAGCCTGGTGGCGGTGTTGCTTGCCGGGGTCGCCGTGGCGATGTCGGCAGCGCGCTTTGCGGCCCGGCGTTTCGATGCCAGCGCCCTGTTGCGCTGCCTGGGCCTGTCACGCCGCGAAGCACTGCTGCTGTTTGGTATGCAACTGGCGGTCATCGGCCTGGCGGCCAGTGCCAGCGGCGCATTGATCGGCTGGCTGGCACAGCTGGGCCTGTTCAGCCTGCTGCATAACCTGCTGCCGGCCACCGTGCCACCCGGCGGAGTGATTCCGGCCCTGGCAGGGATCGGCACAGGCCTGGTGGCCCTTGCCGGCTTCGCCCTGCCGCCGCTGGCGGCACTGGGCCGGGTCCCGCCGCTGCGGGTCCTGCGCCGCGACATGCTGCCGGTACCGGCCAGTTCCTGGCTGGTCTATGGCGCGGCCATCGTCGCGCTGGGGCTGATCATGTGGCGCCTGAGCCTCGACCTGGTGCTGACCTTCGCATTGCTGGGTGGCGGTATTCTCGCTGCCGTGGTGTTCGGTGCTCTGCTGCTGATCGGCCTCAACAGCCTGCGCCGGCTGTTGGCCGGGGCGCCACTGCCCTGGCGCCTGGGCCTAGGCCAGCTGTTGCGCCACCCGCTGGCGGCCGCCGGACAGTCGCTGGCCTTCGGGTTGATTCTGTTGGCGATGGGTTTGATCGCCTTGTTGCGCGGTGAACTGCTCGACACCTGGCAGAATCAGTTGCCTGAAGATGCTCCGAACTACTTCGTCCTCAATGTCCTGCCTGCCGACAAGGATCGCTTCAGTCAGACCCTCACCGGCCTGTCGAGCCACGCAGCGCCCCTGTACCCAGTGGTGCCGGGACGCTTGATGACGATCAACAGCGAGCCGGTCGGCCAGTTCGTCACCAAAGACTCGCGGGGCGAAAACGCCACCCGCCGCGACCTGAACCTGACCTGGGCCGCTGCCATGCCCGAGGGCAACAGCATCACGGCCGGCCGCTGGTGGGACAGCAACGCCCCGGCACCGGCCACCGATGCCGTGCCCGGTGTCTCGGTGGAAGCCAAGCTGGCAGACAGCCTGAACATCAAGCTTGGCGACCGTCTGGGTTTCAACGTCGGCGGCCTGACCCGCGAAACCGTGGTCACCAGTCTGCGCGATGTCAACTGGGACACCTTCCAGCCGAACTTCTTCATCATCTTCCAGCCCGGCACCCTCACCGACCTGCCGACCACCTACATGACCAGTTTCTATGTGCCGGCGGGTCATGACCGGCAGATCGTCGAGCTGTCGCGCGCCTTCCCGTCAATCAGCATCCTCGGCGTCGAGGCACTGCTGGCACAGGTGCGCAGCATTCTCGATCAGGTGACCCTGGCCGTGCAGTTCGTCTTGCTGTTCGTGTTGGCGGCGGGCGTGGCGGTGCTGTTCTCCGGCTTGCAGGCGACCCTGGACGAACGCATTCGCCAAGGTGCATTGCTGCGCGCACTGGGCGCCGGCCGGGCCCTGCTGATCAAGTCACGACGCATCGAGTTCGGTCTGCTGGGCGCCGCCAGCGGCCTGCTGGCCGCGCTGGGCTGTGAACTGGTGAGCTTTGCCTTGTACCGCTTTGCCTTCGACCTGCAATGGGCACCGCACCCGTGGCTGCTGGTACTGCCGTTGATCGGTGCCGTGCTGGTCGGGGGCGCCGGGGTCTACGGCACGCGCCGGGCACTCAACGCCAGCCCGCTGAGCGTGTTGCGCGAGGGTTGAGTCACCGCGCCGGCCGGTCTGTAACGACCGGCCGGCACCACGCGGGTGTCAGATATTCGCCTTGGCGATCCACTCGGACGGCTTGTCTCTGCTCCCAATCGCATCGTGCACCACCCCATCGACCATGAAAGTCGGCGATACGTGAATGCTGTTCTGGCGGGAGTATTTGCAGTGCCATTTGATGGCATGTTCCAGTTGCGGCTGAGCGAACGCCTCGGCCAGCTTCACACCGCTATAGCCTTCGAGCCGGGCAATGATCTGATTAGGCGTGGCGTCCATGTTCGGGCCGCTGGCATGGTGATCGAACTCGAACTCCTCACGGTGCGCAGCAATTGCCGCCATCACCCTTCTGGCCGTGTCCTTGCCGCCAGGCAAGGTCGAGGCGGCCAGGATGCAACGCACCAGCACCCCGGAAAACATATGCCAGGGCTGCGAATGCAGGCGGATTTTAAGGGTTACCCGGTCCTCACCCGCTTCGGCGAGAAAGTCATCGAGCTTGTTCAGGGCCCTTATCGAAAACGGGCACGTCGGCTCCAGAAACACTTCGAACGTACGCGGACCGTGGCCCCAGATCAGGGGATCGGCATTCCAGACAGCAGTTTCCATGATTTCTCCATGATGGATCGGCTTGATCAGTATCGACCGCAGGCGGCCGACGGGTGTTCAGAACTGCACGCCACGGCTCAGGCCACCATCGACCAGCAAGGTGGTGCCGGTAATGAAACTGGCGGCAGGACTGGCGAGAAACACGGCAGCCCGTGCCACCTCCTCCGGCCGGCCCATGCGCCCAAACGGGTTGGCCGCCAGGCATTGGGCGAAGGTCTCTGGCTGCTCGCGCTCAATGGTGCCCCAGACACCGTCCGAAAAATACACATTGCCCGGCGAAACGGTGTTGACCCGGATGCCCTCCCCGGCATGCCGCGCCGACAAGGTCTTGCCGTAATGCGTCAACGCCGCCTTGAGCACCCCGTAAGGCTCAGCGAACTGATCGACTTCGCGTCCTGAAACGCTGGAAATCAGCACCACCGCGCCCGCCCGAGACGTCCTCAACCAGGGCAGCGCGGCGCTGACCAGGCTGACCGTACCCAGCAGGTCGGTGTCGAATGCCTTGCGCCACACCTCAGCCTCGCTGCCAGCCGCCAATGCGCTGACGTTGGGCACCACGATATCGATACCCCCCAGCCGTTGGGCGCTGCTGGCGACCCAGTCGGCCACCTGCGCGGGCCTGGTGATATCCAGCGCGAAGCCACAACAATCCCGCCCAAGCGCAGCTTCGGCGGCCCGCACCTCGTCTTTGTTCCTGGCACAGAACGAAACCTGTGCGCCTTCAGCCAGAAAGCTTTCCACGATCGCCCGGCCGATACCACGGGTGCCGCCGCTGACCAATACCCGCTTGCCTGTGAGTTGAAGATCCATAATCTGCTCCAGCAAAATGAAAACGCAGGTACTCTATCGAGCCTCACGCACTGCTCGTGAGGTTGCTCAAGCAAAACAGGGAAATTCCGGCAATGCCGAAAAATACGCCAGAGGACAGCAGGCCGAACCCGCGAAATCGCGCTATCCAGTCGCTGGAGCGCGGCATGAGCCTGCTCGAACAGCTCAAGATCAAGCCTCAGGGTGCGCGTCTGCAGGAGCTGTGCGCCGCCACCGGGCTGTCCTGCAGCACCGGCCACGGGCTACTCGACACACTGGTCGAGCTGGGCTACGTGAACCGCTGCGGCACGCACTACAGTCTGGGCCTGCGTATGGGGGCACTGGCCGAGTCCGGCACCGCGCCTGCCAGCCGCCTGCGCGAACTGTTCAATCCTGCGCTGCGTGCCTTTAACGAACTGTGCGAAGAAAATTGTGTTTTGGCCGTACCTGGCGGCACCCGCAACTACCTGGCGCTGGCGGCCCTGGACCGTCACGGCAGGCCACTGGAGTGGAGCGCCGATGCACGCCGCGACAGGCTGACCACCTCCGCAGTGGGCAAGGTATTTCTCGCCAACGACCCGGCGTTGCTGCGCAGAATAAGACGCAAGCAGGCACTGGGCCCGGTACTGGAGCAGGAACTGGCGCAGATTGGCAAAAGCGGGTTTGCGCTGGACCTGCAAAACTCCGAACAGGGCCTGCATTGCATGGCAATCCCGCTGCGCCTGAACGGCAGACTGGTCGGCGCGCTGGGCACCGGCGCACCGGCCGGACGCTTGCAATCGGCGGTGATGAGCCGCCTGGCCCGGCGGGCGATGCGCGATCTGCTGCATTTGGCCAGCGCCTGAACGGCCAGTTCAGGCGCGAACTCAGACTCAGACGTTGAAGCGCCCCAGCAAGCGACCCTGCTCGCCCACCTGCTCAACCATCAGCGCACATTGACGCACCTGCTCCTCGGCACCGGCAGCCACTTCGTGGCTGATGTCGCGGATATTGGTGGTGTTGCGATTGATCTCCTCAGTGGTCGCGCTCTGCTCTTCGGCTGCGGTGGCGATCTGGGTGTTCATGTCGTTGATGTGCACGATGGCCTGGCGAATACGCGCCAGCATCTCGTTGGCTGCGCCTGCTTCCTCGGCGGTCTTGCTGGCGCTGTCGCGGCTTTTTTGCATACGCGACTCGGCCTGACGCACGCCGGCCTGCAACTGATCGATCATCTGGCGGATTTCCTGGGTCGACTGCTGAGTGCGCGAAGCCAGGGTGCGCACCTCATCGGCCACCACGGCAAACCCGCGCCCTGACTCACCGGCCCGCGCCGCCTCGATGGCAGCGTTCAACGCCAGCAGGTTGGTCTGCTCGGCAATGCTGGTGATCACCCCCAGAATCGACTCAATGTTATCGCTGAACTGCGCCAGCTCCAGAACCGCCTGCCCTGCGTCTTCCATTTCACCTGCCAGCCGCTTGATCGCCTCTGTCGAGCGCAACACCACCCGCTCGCCGCTTTCGGCCTCCTGGTTGGCCGCCAGCGCCGCCTGGGCCGCCACCTGGGCATTGCGCGCGACGTCCTCGGCAGTCGACGACATTTCCTGCATGGCAGTGGCCAGTTGATCGAGTTCCTGCAACTGACGCTGCAGCCGCTCATCGGCCTGGGTGGCCTCGTGGGAGGTGGCCGCAGTGCTGGTCCGTACCTGGCTGGAGGTGCCGAGAATCTGGCTGATCAGGCTCTGCAGGCTTTGCAGGAAATCGTTGAACTCTCTGGACACGGTCGCCACTTCATCTGTGCCGTTGGCCGGCAGTCGGCGGGTCAGGTCACCCTCGCCGCTATTGACCTCCTTGATCGAACGTTGCAGCAGATCCAGCGGTTTGAGCAGATGGCTCATGAACGTGCCGAGCACCAGCAGGCTGAGGACCACGCCCAGCACGGTGGCGATGATGGCGCGCCACGTCAGGCTGTCGGCCTCGGCCATGACGATCTTCTCGTCAAGCACCACACCAATGTACCAGTCGGCGCCGCGCAGATTGCTCAACGGCGTGAAAGACACCAGCAGATCCTTGTCGCCGGCATGAATATCCTGCAAGCCGCCGGTCAGCGTTGGCTGCTGGCCGGCAAACAGTTCGCTGTAGTTCTTGCCGTTCATCTCGGCCTTGGGGTGAGAAATGATCGTACCGTTTTTGCTCAACAGGAAGGCGTAGCCGGCCTTGTTGAAGTCCAGGGTATTGACCGCATCGACTACCACTTTCAGGCGCAGGTCACCGCCCAGCACGCCCATGAACTGCCCGCCATTGCGGATCGGGGTGACCGCAGAAATCAGGTTCTCGCCGGTGATGCCATCGACATAGGGCTCTGTGAGCACCGTCTTGTCAGCGGCCTTGCCCTGGGCATACCAGGGCCGCACACGACCGTCCCAGTCCGGCTTGGGCTGCCAGGAATCGAGGTTCTTGAGGGTTTTGCCGTCGGCGTCCAGCGAGCCGAAGATCATGATGAACTCATCTTTGAGCACTTGGCTGTTAATGCTCAGGTTGATCTGCTCAAGGCTGTAACTGGCGGCGATATTCTGCGCCATCAGGTCCATCAGCCTGAGTTTGGCATTGAGCCAGTTCTCGATCTGCCGGGCCAGCGCACTGCTGGACTCGCCGATGCTTGCAGAGGTTTGCTTATACAGGGTGTCGCGCACCTGAGTGATCTGCGACAACGATAACAGGCTGGTCGTAAGAAACAGCACGGCAGCCGCGGCCAGGCTGGCCTTTCGCACGATTTTCACAGGCACGCTCCAGAATAATTTGTAAGAATATTTTTACAGGTACTGCAATAGCTAAATGACGGCACATCAAGCCAATACGCCATTTGTATCGTTGTTTCTCATGGTTTCTGAAGCCTTTTCGGCCAAAAGAGTAGTAAATAATTTACACCTTCTTTCCATGTACCTTCCCGTCCCCCGACACGGCCCGTTATATTCAGCGCCTGTCCCTGGCTGGGCGCCGTCCAGCCCTTGATCAACCTGCCAACGGAGGCGGCTTGGCGACCAACATCATCACCCGCGAAGGCCACGACAAGCTCAAGGCCGAACTCGATCACCTGTGGCGGGTTTATCGCCCGGAAATCACCCAGAAAGTCTCCTGGGCGGCGTCACTGGGCGACCGCAGCGAAAACGCCGACTACCAGTACAACAAGAAATTGTTGCGCGAAATCGATCGCCGCGTGCGCTATCTGCGCAAACGTCTGGAAGATGTAAAAGTCGTGGATTACTCGCCGCAGCAGGAGGGCAAAGTGTTCTTCGGCGCCTGGGTCGAAGTCGAAAACGATGACGGGCAGACCATGAAGTTTCGCATTGTCGGCCACGACGAGATCTACGGCCGCAGCGACTACATCTCCATCGACTCGCCCATGGCACGGGCGCTGCTCAAGAAAGAGCAAGACGACGAGGTGGTGGTGCAGATCCCCGATGGCCAGGCGACCTGGTACATCAACAGCATTGCTTATCGGCTGGCGGATCAAGGCAACTGATCCGCCCGCGCAACCTTCAGCCCAGGGTAATAAGCCCCTGGCGGGCAATCCGGGTCAGGTCGCGGATCACCGCCGGCGCACTATCGGCATCCGGGGCATGGATCACCGCCAGATCGAACTGGTCATTGGCGTAGCCGGACAACGGCTGGCGGGTATCGACGAACTGCAACAGAAAGGCACTGGCCTTGCCGCCTTTACGCGGCCAGCCGTCCAGGTAACGCAGCAGGGTCGGTTGATGCACACCACCGAGCAGGATCCGCGGGTTCTTGCGGCCGATATAGGCGGTGACGGGGGAAATACGCAGGGGGCGGCGCTGGGTCTGGCTCATGCTCTGGGTCTCTGCCTCACTGATTCCGCTGGGCAGCGGTGGGAGGCAACACCGAACCAACGTTTTAGCGGTATTTCGGCTTGAGCCGGGCGCCCCGCAAGTAGTTGTTAAATCGGCGCAGGTGGCCATCTTAGGGCCAGTAGTGAGGGCAACGCAAGCACAGTAACGCCCAAGACCGTGCAATGCACGGTCCTGGCAGCGTCGATCAATTCAGTGGCTTCAGACTCGCGCGGCAATCGCCCGGTCAACCGACAGCTTGCCTGCCCCTTCGATCAGCACAGCCACCGCGCCGCCCAGCAGCGCCAGGGCAAATTCGTAGCCGTTGTTGGCCATGAACAGGCCGTTGGCCAAATGCACACTGATGATCGCCACACCCAGCAGGAAGATCAGCACCGCGGCGGCCGGACGGGCCAGCAGACCGATGACGAAGGCCACACCGCCGAAGAATTCGGCACTGCCAGACAACAGCGCCATCAGGTAGCCAGGTGTCAGGCCAATGCTTTCCATCCACTGGCCGGTGCCTTCCAGACCGTAGCCACCGAAGGCGCCAAACAGCTTCTGGCTGCCGTGGGCGATGAAGATAATACCGACGATGACGCGGATGACCGTGATGCCCAAGCCAGCACGGGTAGACAGAACAGTGTTGATCAGGTTTTTCATTTCGGTGATTCCAATTGAGTGATAAGCGGGAATGGCGCCATCATAATCGAATCAATAAATATGAAAATCGCAAAAAACTTGGCATTAAAATCGAATTATTCGATCAATTGCGCGTGACGTACTTTCTTGCCCCCGGCCCACGCTCCAGTGCGTCGCGTTGCCGGTCAAATGCCAGGTAGTACTTGTTGACGCTATTGACGAACGTCACCACGCCTGCACCCTTCTGTTCCATGGCGATGCGTTCGGTCTGGAAGAACCACTGGTTAGGGTTCAGGCCGCGTTTGCGCGCTTCCTGGCGCATGCTCTGGACCCGCTCCGGCCCCAGGTTGTAGGCGGCAAGCACAAACGCCATGCGCTCGCGCTCGTTGATTTGCGGGCTGGCAAAGAATTTGCGCTGAATCAGCGCCATATAGCGCGCCGCCGCCTGCACGTTGCCATCGGCAGTGTGGATGTTATTGACCCCGACCCGCCGTGCAGCCGACGGGGTGATCTGCAACAGCCCGGTAGCGCCGCCGCTGCCTTTGGCCGTGGTATCGAGCTTGGACTCCTTGAACGCCAGCGCGGCCAGGTCCAGCCAGTCAATGCCGTGAGCATCGCCATGGCGTTGCAGGATCGGCCGCAGTTCGTGCAGGCGTTGCAGGTTGCTGCGCGCCAATGGGTTATTGACCCGGTACATTTTTTTGAAGGCTTTTTCGAACACCAGATCCTGGTTGGCCGGCGCTTTGTAGGTGGCCAGAAAACCATTGATGCTGGCCTGCAACAGCGGCGCGTCTTCACGGACGAACCAGCCGATATTGCCGTGGCTTTCAAGCTTGAGGTTGCGCTCGACGCGCAGCTTGGGCATGACCCGCGCCCAGCGCTCGGCAATCGGCTGTTCGACCAGGGTCAGCGGATAAATCCCGGCCTGGACCATCTCCAGCACATCCTCTACCGACAGGCTGGGGTCGACCCACTCGATGTGCACCGGGGCCAGCTTGCGCTGCGCCAGGCGCAGGTTGAGGTCATGCACCGCCGCATCGGCCACACTGCCGGCCGGCAGGCTCAGGGTACGCCCGGATAACTGCTCGATGTGCTTGAAACTGCGCTGGCCACGGCCAGTGACCACCACCAGCGCTACGTCGGCAACGATCGGCCGGCTGGCGCTCACGCCTTTGCCAGCAGTTTCAAGCAGCTCACCCGGCGCAATAAGGTCACCTTCGCCGCGCAGCAACGCGGCCAGCAACTGACTCTTGGCCTTGGGAATGATTTTGAACGTGACCTTGCCGCCACGCTGACCATTGAGGTGCTTTTCAAAGGCTTGCAAACGTTCGTACTCGACGCCGACTTCCTGCCCCTTGATATCTCCAGAGCTGTTGCGGCTCTGGTTGACCAGTACGCGCAACACCTTGCTGCTGCGAATGGCCGGCAGGTCGCGAACCTGGGCCCGTTTTTGCACCGCCTGGGGACCGTTGTGGGCGACCTTGCGCGGCTCAGCCGATAACGGCGCAGTAAGCGCCAGGCAAACGATGGACAATAGCGCGGCTCGGATCATTCGCTCTCCGTGGGGCATTCTGGATCAGCCAAAAAGCCAGGTAAGACAGACAGAAAAAGGTCCCTTATGACCCGTACGGTGACGGTAAGGTCCCTTCAGGTGTTGCCAAAAGCGTTGAACCGCGAGGTCCAAGGTATTGAATGCACAGCATTTTCGGGCACTGCGACAGGCTCTGTTATGCTCAGCGGCATCAGGCCAGAGGTGGAACCATGCAATTGATCGACATCGGCGTCAACTTGACTAACGCCAGCTTCACGTCCGACCGACAGGCGGTATTGCAACGCGCGTTCGACGCCGGCGTCACCCAACTGGTGCTCACCGGCACCGATCTGGCGTGCAGCGAACAGAGCCTTCAGCTCTGCCACGAACTGGATGAAAGCGGCCAGCAACTGTTCTGCACCGCCGGTTTTCACCCCCATCATGCCAGCGACTGGGGCCATGAAAGCGAGCGGCAACTGAGCGCCCTGCTGGGCGAGCCACGGGTGCGCGCCGTCGGTGAATGCGGCTTGGACTTCAACCGCGACTTTTCACCCAGGCCGCAGCAAGAGCGCGTGCTGCATGCACAACTGGCTCTGGCTGCGCAGTTGCAACGCCCGGTTTTTCTCCACGAGCGCGACGCCAGTGAACGGTTGCTGGCTATTTTGCGCGACTACCGCGATCACCTGCCGGCCGCCGTGGTGCATTGCTTCACCGGTGACAAGCAGGCGTTGTATCGCTACCTGGACATGGACCTGCACATCGGCATCACCGGCTGGATCTGCGACGAGCGTCGTGGCACCCACCTGCACCCGTTGATGCGTGACATTGCTCGCGGCCGCTTGATGCTCGAAAGCGACGCACCATGGTTGCTGCCGCGTACATTGCGGCCCAAGCCGAAAAATGGCCGCAACGAGCCGGCCTTTCTGCCCGAAGTGCTGCGCGAAGTGGCACTGCACCGTGGCGAAAGCACCGACGACCTGGCCAGGCATACCAGCGAGTGCGCACGCAGCTTCTTTGGTCTGCCAGTGCTAGCGGGAGATGAAACCTCGGATTTTGTTGACACAAATCAACGGCCCTGGGGATGAATAAGGCAAGGTGATATCACCTTGCTGAATACCTTCCACTACGACCATAAAGAAGACCACTCATGGGCTCATGGCTTAGCAACCTCTCTTTGAAGTACAAGTTCTGGGCCGTCAACACGGTGGCCTTCTTCACCACCTTGATGCTGGTGCTGTACGCCTTGCAACTGGAGCAACAGAGCCGCCAGCTCAGCGCCCAGCAGGCCGCGCAAAGTCAGGCCCGGTTGCTGACAGCGTGGCCGGCCGGGCAGCCGCTGCCGACCGGCATCGATGTGGTGGCGTACCCGGCCGGCCAGACGCCTTCGGTGAATGGTCAGGCGCTGCCAGCCCTGGCGTCAGGGCGTGGCTGGGTCGAGCTTGATCTGCCGCTCAACGAACGCACCTTGTATGGTGCCCAATTGGTCGAGCGCAATGACAGCCAGCGCCTGGCCGTGCTCGCTTATGCACCGCACTTCAAGGCCGTGCTGCTTGAGCGCTTTGGCCAGTACGCCATCGCGGTATTTCTGTTGATGACCCTGATGCTCTGCGCTTCGCAATTGCTGATCCGTTTCCTGCTCAGCCAGCTCAACGCCCTCAAGGATGTGATGCTGCATGTCGAGCGCAGCGGAGACCTCTCGGTACGCGCCCCCAGTGGCGGTGAAGATGAGGTCGGGCAGATGGCCAAGGCCTTCAATGCCATGCAGGCAGGCTATCAGCGCGTCGTCAATACCGTGTCGCAGACCGCCGCACGGCTGGACGCCGGTGCCGCCAATCTGGCCAGCGGGATGAGCGAAGTGCGCCACGGCATGCTCGGCCAGCAGAGTGAAACCGATCAGGTCGCCACCGCGATCAACGAGATGTCAGCCACTGTCCACCATATCGCCCAGCACGCCAGCACCACCCGCGACCAGTCGCAGACTGCTGACACCTTGGCCGGCAGCGGCAAGCAGGTGGTGGATCGGGTCCAGGTGTCGATTGCCGGCCTGTCCAGCGGCGTGCAGCAGACCGCCGAGATGATTCAACGCCTGGCCGAAGACAGCCAGAAGATCAGCGGCGTGGTCAATGTGATCCACAGCATTGCCGAACAGACCAACCTGCTGGCCCTCAACGCGGCCATCGAAGCGGCACGGGCCGGCGAGATGGGTCGTGGTTTTGCGGTAGTCGCCGACGAAGTGCGCAACCTGGCAAAGCGCGTGCAGACCTCCACCGACGAGATCACCAATATGATCGAAGCCCTGCAATCTGGCACCCGCGACGCGGTGGACTTCATGCAGGACAGTTCGTTCAAGGCCGACGAATGCGTGCAGCAGGCCCAGGAAGCCGGTCAGGCGCTGGCCGCCATCGCCGATGCCGTAGCGCAGATGCGCGAGAGCAACACCCAGATTGCCGTGGCGGCGCAGCAGCAAAGCCAGGTGGCCGAGGAGATGAACCGTGCGGTGGTGAGCATTCGCGACGTGACCGAACGCACCGTGACCCAGACCGTCGATTCGGCCTCCACCAGCAGCGATCTGGCGACCCTGGCCGGTGAACTGAACAGGTCGATTGGGCAGTTGAAGTTGTAAGCGCAGCGGGTCGCCCCTGGCAGCCCGCTATGAGGCCGATAGTCAGCCTCGATTCGCCGCCTGCCGTTGGTCAGCCTAGACTTCAGACACTGGACCGCAGTTGCCGCTGCGGTGATGTTTCTGAACAGGAGCGCCACATGGCCAAGCGACTTCCCAACCTGCACAGCTGGCAATGGCGTGGCTATGCGGCCACGCACCGCCATCCGACCAACCTGACTCTGCACCTGCTTGCCGTACCACTGTTCATACTCGCGGCGCTGTTGCTGCTGGACGGGGTGTTGTCCTGGAGCCTGACCTCCATCGCCATCGGCGTGATTGGCCTGGTGGCGGCGCTGGGCCTGCAACGGCATGGGCACCGGCTGGAAAAACAGGCGCCAGAACCTTTCGCCAATCGCAGTGATGCGGTCAGTCGGCTGGTGATGGAGCAATTCGTGACCTTTCCGCGCTTTGTGTTCAGTGGCGCCTGGTGGCGCGCCTGGAAGGACCGGCATCGGCATTGATCGGCCCCTTGCAAAGTCCCCTTCCCGACCAGGACGGATTGCCGCCCTGTCACCCCCACCCGACCCTGACCTGAAATACAGTGGGAACGAGCTCGCTCGTGAAGAGGCCAGACCAGACACACCCGGCACCATCGCCTTCGCAGCTAAAGCTGCTCCTACGGGGGTTAGCCAAACACGGTCACGGTCTGGCGGCTGATGGCGATCAGCTCGCCGTCCGGCGCGCGTAGCGTGGCGGCCACATGGCCGTAGCCGGCCGCCGCCTGTTCAACCTGTGCATGGTAACGGCACCAGTCCAGTGTGGTGATTTGCGGTTGCGGGTGGATGAACTCGATGGTCCAGGTCAGTGAGCTGTGCGGCGCCGGTTTGCTCAGCCAGCCGAGCAGGCCGGGCGGCCATGCATCGACCAGTGCCAGAATATGGGCTTCGGTCAGCGGCTGTGGCTGAGCATCGCGCAGCCGTACGTAACCACCAATGGCCGGTGCCGGGGTGCCGCTGTACGGCAACCCGCCCAACCCCCACTGGATGTCCAGGTGCTGGAAGAAATCCGGCATGACGCCTTTGATAAATGGCAGCGCGGTGCAACGTTCGAGCGGCGGCACGTCGGTGCTCATCGGGGCCGGCGCGAAGCTTACTATCGAGTCGCGTGCAGCGCCGAAGCTGCCCTGAATCAGGGTCGTGACTGCGCCGTTTTGCACGGTGCGGCCCAGCACCTGGGTGACTGCTGAGCCTTGACGCAGGATGTCTGTTTCAAATGCGACCGGCACGTCAGGGGCCACCGGGGCGACAAAGGTGATTGCCAGCGAGCGCAGTTGTCGGCTGGCCTCGACCTGGGTGCGCATGGCCTGGTACTGCAGCGCTGCCACCAGGCCGCCAAAGCTGGCCCGGCCTTGCGCCCAGTGCCCGGGGATGGTCAGCGAACGAGGGTTATCGGCTACGGCGGCGAGCAATTGGGCAAAGGTCATGGAGGCTCCGTTCAGGTTCAGGATTTACAGATCGCCGCAGGCCCCGTGCCGACAGGTCTGGGCTGGCACCGAGATGTGTGTACTTAACAGAACAGGGTTGGATCTGGCGCAAGGCAGCCCGGTCAGCTTACTCAGTTCTGCAGGCCCGGGAAAAAGGCATTTGCGCCATAGAGCCGGTCGATATGCCTTATTCCGGGAAGCATGCCTGGGTCAGTCGCTGCAGCGCCGATTCGCCTTTGCTTTCGGCGCGGCTTATGCCGGTCTGCCATAGCGCTACACAGGGCGTCAGGTCCGCGTGCTGGTCGGCCAGCGCCAGCCATTGCAGGTGATCGTGCCAGTCGCCCAGCGCGCCTTGGGCGTCTTTGAGGCGTTTGCTCATGCCCTTGGGCTGGTGACTGAGGTCGGGATAGACCTCGGCGGCGTAGCGCACCCGTTTGATCAACAGGCGCAGGTGGTGGCGATCGTGTTCAGGGTCGGCAATGGCGTCGCGCAGTTTGCGCCACTGTTTATCCATGACTTTCTCGATGCTGCGGCGCAGACCGCGCACCAGCCCGGCGCGCTGCTGCTCTCGCAGTTGCTCCGGGAATTTGCCCAGCCGCTCGAACAACCGCTTGAGTTGCGGACTGCCCGCCACCCGTGGGCAGGCATCGTCCAGAAACGCTTCGCGGGGTCGGGCCAGGGCATGCCAACCGTTGTCGTGCAGTTGCGCGCACAGCACTTGCTGATCACGCAGTGGCGTGGTCAGGCGGCCGACTTCCCGGGCCGCATCTTCCAGCTCGTCGACCCCGCGAATCCCGCGCAATGGCCGCAGCAGGCTGCGTAGGCGCCTCACTGTGGTACGCAGGTCGTGCAGCGCCTCGCTGTCGGTGGATACCGCCAGGCGCGCCTGACAGGCATACAGCCGCACTTCCAGCGCCAGTACTTCGGCAATCAGATGGCTTACCATCGATGTCATGGTTGCTCCCCAGAGTCACGGATGTCGGTTCTTCGCGCTCGCCAGACGCCAGGGCAACTGACGACGCAGATTCTTCAAGGCGCGGCGCAAGCCATGCAACGAGGTCGAAGGTGCAGCATAGCGCTGGGCGATAAACTGCACGATGAAATCCTCGATGGCCAACGCCTGCTGCGGAAACCGCAGCGCGGCACGCTCACCGAATGCCTGAGCCCCCTCGTCCGGCAAGCGTCGCAGCCCATGGCGCGCCAATAACCGTTCGAACGCATTGAACAGACGAAGTTGCGCATCGCTTTCGCGCTGCCAGGGCTTGAGTACCCACAACACCCCCAGCGCCAATGCCAGCAGCAAGGCAACCACGAACGCCGGCACCTGCCAACCCGAGAACCAGCGATCGAGCACTTGCAACTGCTGCTGGCCCTGATAGCCCAACACCCAGCGCTGCCAGCCGTAGTTGAGGTTGTCCCAGCCCAGACGCAAATCGTTGAGCCACGGTACATGACGGTAGCGCAGCGCCGACATCGGTGCGTCAGCCAGAAACGCTTCATCGGCGGCCAGGGCCTGCTCCAGCCCTTGCTCGATACGCTGTGGCGCCACCGCAGCAGTCGGGTCGACAGAGCGCCAGCCGATTTCTGGCTGCCAATATTCGACCCAGGCGTGGGCATCGTACTGGCGCACGGTCAGGTACTCCCCAGCGGGGTTGAATTCGCCGCCCTGATAGCCGGCCACTACCCGGGCCGGAATGCCCGCCGCGCGCAGCACGAAAACCATCGCGCCCGCGTAGTGCGCGCAAAAGCCTTGACGGCTGGCAAACAGAAAGTCGTCGACACTGTCGGGCCCCAGCACCGGTGGCTTGAGCGTGTAATGAAAGGCCTGCTCACTGAACTCCCGCAGCACCGCCTCGGCCAGCCTGTCCGGCTGCCGGTAGCGACGCTGCAAGTCAGCCGCCCATTGCCGGGCCTGCGGGTTGCCCTTGGCAGGCAACTGCAGGGCCTGTAGCTGCAGGTAGGCATTGGGCCGCACGTCACGCAATGCCTGCGGCCAGGCCTGGGCGGCGTACATCAACGACTGGCTGACCGGGCGGCGCCGCTGCAGGCGAAAGTCGCTCATCAGGCGCACATCGCCCTGATCGCTCTGGCTGACGTCCAGGCTCGGTAACCAGGGCTTGCCGCTCGGCTCCATCACGATGCTGTAACCCAGCGGCTCGCCCTGCTTTTGCCACTGCGCCAGTTGCACGCCTTGGGTCGGTGCCGACTGCGACCAGCGCCGGCCATCGAACTGATCGAGGGTCAGGCTGCGCCAGTACAGGCGGTTACGCGCCGGCAGCTCGCCGTCGAAGCTGGCGCGAAACACCAGTGCTGGCGAGCGACTCAGCTCAGCCATGTCCCCCGGCGCCATATTGTCTGAAAGCCCTGTCATGCCTTTGTTGCCCGGCTGTGGCAGCGACCAGATCGGCTCCAGCCGTGGAAAGAACAGGAACAGCACCAGCATCAGCGGTACGGCCTGGAGCATCAGCTTGCCGGCCAGACGCAACGTCGCGCCCGGATTGCTCTGCGGGTCACTCTGGTTCAGGCCAATCAGCGCCGCCAGCAAGGCGCCGACCGGCAACAGGGTGAACAGCCCCCAGAACAGGTTGCTCTCAAACAGGTAGCCCACCACCACACAGAAGAACCCAAGCAGAATCAGTACCAGCGCATCGCGCCGGGTGTGCATTTCCAGCATTTTCAACACAAAGGCGGCAATCAGCAGCGCCGCACCGGCTTCCAGCCCTATCAGGGTGCCTCGGGCCAGATAAACGCCGCCCGCCGTGCCAATCAACAGCGCAACCTTGACCCAGGCACTGGGTATCCGCGCACGCATGCGAAATACCTGGATGCGCCACAACGTGCACACCAGCCATAGGCCAATCAATGGCGGCGGCACATGCATGACAAAAGGCACGATGATCAGCGCCTGGGCCAATAACAGCCAGGTCAGGGCGATGCGGCTGATGGGCAGGGAAAGCTCGGCTTTGCTCATCCGCGCACTCCGTACAGTGCCAGGGCGCGCAAGCAGGTCTCACGATGACGATCGCCGCTGTCGATGGCCACTTCAAAACCGGGCAGGCGCATGGCGAACGGCTGCTGCCGCTGTGACAATTCCAGCACCCAATAACACAGCCGCGACAGCCGCTGCTCGATATCACCATCAAGCACGGTGAAATCCAGGCACAGGTCATGGCCGCTGAGGTCATTGAAATCCTTGACCAACAACCCCTGCCCCCGCGACCAGGCTTTCCAGTGCAGACGCCGCAGGTTATCGCCGGGCTGGTAGCTGCGCAGACCTTGATAATCGTCCACCCCCTGGCCGCGGGTAAGTTGACCATCGTCTTCGGCATGCGGCTGCACCCCGGCCTGTAATGGCATGCGCCCGGCGACCGGCTGCGGGTAGATCAGCACCGTCTGCTCCAGGTCGAGCCAGGTCCAGGCACGCAACAAACCCAATGGAAACACGCTCTCGACCCGCAACCGCGGCGCGCGCAGCCAACCACGGGCCTGGGCCGGCAGGCTTAACTCCAGCTCGCTGTTGCCGGCGGCGGGCACATTGCTTCTCAATAGGCTCAGCGCATCCCACCCCACGCCAACGCACTGGTGGGCCGGACCGGAGCTGTCCAGGCGCAGGCGCAGTAACACGGTCTCACCGACAAATACCGCGCGGGCGGCGCCAGCGCTGATGATCAGGCCACTGAGGTTGCGATAGGTATGGACGATGCCCAGCAGCCCCACCGACAACAGCAGGAACGTCAGGCCATAGGCCAGGCTGTTCTGATAATTGATGCCCACCAGCAGCATCAACAGCAATAGCCCGGCAAACGCCGCGCCATTACGGGTCGGCAGGATAAAAATGCGCCGGTGATCGAGCACGATGCGCGTCGCCGCCGGAATGCGCCGCACCAACCAGCGTTGCCAGACAGGCTTGAAGCGTTCGATCACAGCGCTGGCACCTCACGCAGCAACCACTGCACCAACGCATTACCGCCATGCCCGGTCGGGTCACTGCGCTCACGCAGCCGATGGCCGACCACCGCAGGCAATACTGCCTGGACATCTTCCGGAATCACATAATCGCGGCCCGCGATCAGCGCCCAGGCCCGCGCTGCCGCCAGCAAGGCCAGGCTGGCACGGGGCGACAGGCCAAAAGCGAACTGTGGCTGGCTGCGCGTGGCATCGACCAGCCGCAGGACGTAATCGACCAACGCATCACTGACCCGTATCTGGCGCGCCTGAGCCTGCAACAAACCCAGCTCGGCATGATCAAGCAGTGGCTGGATCTGCGGCAACAACAGACGCCGCGACTGCCCCAGCAGCAAGGCTTTTTCGGCTGTACGGGCCGGATAGCCCATCGAAATACGCATCAGGAACCGGTCCAGTTGCGACTCCGGCAAGGCGAAGGTGCCGCCGGAACTGAACGGGTTCTGGGTCGCGATGACAAAAAACGGGTCAGGCAGCAGCCGCGTGGCGCCTTCGATAGACACCTGCCCCTCTTCCATGGCTTCAAGCAGCGCGCTCTGGCTTTTCGGGGTGGCGCGGTTGATTTCATCGGCCAGCACCAATTCGGTGAAGATCGGCCCCGGATGAAAGGTGAACTGCCCGGTTTCACGGTCGAACACCGAGGTGCCAAGGATGTCGCCCGGCAGCAGGTCGGAGGTGAACTGAATACGTTGATAGCTCAGACCAAGCACCCTGGCCAGGGTATGGCTCAGGGTGGTCTTGCCCATTCCGGGAAGGTCTTCGATCAGCAGATGGCCGCCTGCCAACAAACAGGTAACAGCCATTCGAACCTGGGCTTCCTTGCCCAGCACGACCTCATTGATCGCGCTCAGACAGGCATCGAGTTTTCTCCCCATCACACAACCTCTCTTGACAGCTGATGGCCATTGCTGTGCCACAAGTAAGACACACTACGAGTAGCGTAGGTCTTTTCAGCATAGAGATGGTTTGATTCAAATGCTTTCTGTTAATTGGTGACTCAGCGACCTGCACGCGACTCACGAATATAGAACCGGGCTTTCTCGGCCTTTTCAGTGCAGCCTTCGAAGGCTTCGAACTGTTGCTGGGTCTTGGCACCGGTCAACAATGACAGCGCCTTGGAGTAACTGACAGTGCCGGCAAAACCTTCGGCCTTGGCCAGATCCAGCTCTTTCCAGGCGGCGTCGAGCTGGTTGCCACAACTGGCCCGATAGCTGGTCTTGCCTGCACAGCCAGCCAGCGCCACGATAATCAAGGGCAGACAGATCCAGGCTTTCATGGGATGTTTCCTCAAACGTATTAGGGGGTAGCTGTTGGACGATGCCGTGCAGTGAAAGTGCCATGACCATCTCTCGAAAGCGTAACCGTTTTTGTAGTCATTTGAGACCACAGAGGGTGTTGTCATGAGCAAAAGAATCGCGCTGGTACTGGGCTCCGGTGGCGCACGGGGTTATGCCCACATTGGGGTCATCGAAGAACTGGAACGCCGCGGCTATGAGATCGCCTGCATTGCCGGCTGCTCCATGGGCGCGGTGGTCGGCGGCATCTACGCGGCCGGCAAGCTGGGTCATTATCGCGACTGGATCGAAAGCCTCGATTACCTCGACGTGCTGCGGCTGGTGGATGTGAGCTTTCGGCTGGGCGCAATTCGCGGCGAGAAAGTCTTCGGACAGATTCGCGAGATCGTCGGTGACATCAACATCGAAGACCTGGCGATCCCCTATACCGCCGTCGCCACCGACCTGACCAACCAGCAGGAAATCTGGTTTCAGGAAGGCTGCCTGCATCAGGCGATGCGCGCCTCGGCGGCGATCCCCAGCCTGTTTACCCCGGTCATGCAGGGCTCGCGCATGCTGGTCGACGGCGGCCTGCTCAACCCGCTGCCCATCGTGCCGGTGGTATCGAGCCATTGTGACCTGATTGTGGCGGTCAACCTCAACGCCACCCACCAGCAGCCTTACAGCCTGCCGGTCATCGAGCGCCCGCCAGCGGTGAAAAAACGCTTCGACCTGCTGCTCGGTTCAATCGGTTCGCGCCTGCCGTTTCGGCGTCGCCTCGAAGGCAACGAGCAGCCGCTGGCTGGCGAGGATCAACCCCAGCCATTCAACCCATGGCTGAATGAACCCAGTGCCGACCCGCAGGGCCAGCAGGCCGCAGCGGCCCCGGAAAAACCCGGCGCGCCGAAGTCCGCGACCGGCGCAATTGTCATCGACAACGTCGGCCCGGCGTCGCTGCTCGACCTGATCAACCAGAGCTTCGAGGTGATGCAGACCTCACTGGCGCAGTACAAGATCGCCGGTTACCCGCCGGATATCCTGATCAACGTGCCCAAGCGGGTGTGCCGCTTTTTCGAGTTCTACAAGGCCCCGGAACTGATCGCGCTGGGCCGGCAAATCGCCCGCGACACGCTGGATCGCTATGAGGGTGAGGGGCGCTGAAATAGTGATTTCAGGCCTTGCCTGCACCTTCGAGAAAGAACTTCAGCAATACCCCCGGCATCGCCGCACGGGCCACCCGGCCACGCCGCTCGGATTCGACCAGGCCGAAGATCATTGAACAGAACAGCTCGGCCAGCACCGGCGCACTGATGTCGATACGAAACACCCCGGCATGCTGGCCACGCAAAAAGAACGCATCCAGCGCATCGGAGTACGGCATCCAGCGGCGCATCTCGGCATCTTCCTGCATGCAGTCGGGGCGCCATTCGGCCATCATGAAGATCAGCATTTCCCGGTGGGTCAGATGCCCCTCGATCAGACGTTGCAAGGCCGTCAGGGGCGGTGCGTTTTGCAGGTCGGCATCGACAGTGGTCTGCAACATCAGCCTGGAACTGTGCTCGTGTAGCATTTCGACAAGATTTGCCCGAGTGCCGCAGAAGCGATTGAGGGTCGCCTTGCTGACCCCGGCGGCCTGAGCAATGTCTTTGAACGTGCCACTCTGATGATCGACCACGGCAACCGCCAGGGCCTTTAAAAACTTGGTGTCTGAAGCAGGTAGATCCATGAGACGGGACTTCACTCGGCAAGAACAGCGTGGGCGCCATTGTGCAGAAATGGCTCACAATCACAATGAATATTGCAAAATTGCTCACACAAGCATCACATGAGTCAATATTGACTCATATAGCACAAAGCTAGATCATTGCCAGCTTATTGATATTGACTCATATAGCACAAAGCTAGATCATTGCCAGCTTATTGAAAAGGACTATGGGCACTGCCCCGGGTGAGTAATGAGCAAAATGCACAGAGGGCGGATCGCTACGGCGGTGGCGCTGGTGGCCGTCTTGGGCCTGAGCGGATGTGATCAACAGCCAGCGGAACAGGCGCCGGGTGCAGGCGGGCCGCGCGAGGTCGAGGCCCTGACAGTCAAGGCAGAACCGTTCACGGTCATCAGTGAACTGCCCGGCCGGGTCGAACCAGTGCGGGTCGCTCAGGTGCGGGCCCGGGTCGCCGGTATTGTGCTGAGCCGCAACTTCACCGAAGGCAGTGACGTCAAGGCCGGTCAGGTGCTGTTCCAGATCGACCCGGCGCCATTCAAGGCCGCGCTGTCCAAAGCCCAGGGCGACCTGGCGCGTAGCGAAGCGACCCTGTATGACGCCCAGGCCACCCTTAAGCGTTACGAGCCGCTGGTGAAGATCGAAGCGGTCAGCCAGCAAGCCTTTGATACCGCCAAAGCCGCCATGCAGAATGCCCAGGCGGCGCGCCGGGCAGCCCAGGCCGATGTCGAGACCGCGCAGTTGAACCTTGGCTATGCGACGGTCAAGGCACCGATTTCCGGACGGGTCGGGCGTGCCGCCGTGACCGAAGGCGCGCTGGTCGGCCAGAACGAAGTCACACTGCTGGCCACTATCCAGCAACTGGACCCGGTGCATGTCGACTTTACCCAACCGGTCGCCGATGCCCTGCGCATGCGTGCAGCCATGCAGGACGGCCGGCTGCCCAAAGGCGGTGAAGAGGCCTTGACCCTGAGGGTCGAGGGCACTGACTACCAGAGCCGCGGCACCTTGCTGTTCACCGATGTGGATGTCGAGCGCAATACCGGCCAGGTGGCCTTGCGAGCGCGCTTCAACAACCCGGACGGCCTGCTGCTGCCAGGCATGTTCGTGCGGGTTCAGGCCCCGCAAAGCGTCGAGCCGCAGGCCATTCTGGTGCCGCAGCGAGCCGTGCAACGCAGCGCCGACGGCAATGCTCGGGTGATGGTGATTGGTACTGACGGCACTGCCCAGGCGCGCCCGGTACAGACCGGCGCGATGCAGGATTCACGCTGGCAGATCACCGCCGGCCTGCAGGCCGGTGAGCAGGTCATTGTCGGCGCCATGAACGGCCTCAACCCCGGTGACAAAGTGAGCGTCAAGGCACCCGATCACGTGCAAGCACAGGCCCAGCCTGCCGCCCGCTAAGCCTGACTACGAGGAACCGTCATGTCAGAGTTTTTCATCAAGCGGCCCAACTTCGCCTGGGTCGTCGCCATATTCATCCTGCTGGCGGGGTTGATCGCCCTGCCCTCGCTGCCCGTGGCCCAATACCCCAACGTGGCACCGCCGCAGATCACCATTACCGCGACCTACCCTGGCGCCTCTGCCAAGGTGCTGGTCGACTCGGTGACCAGCGTGGTCGAGGAAGAGCTCAACGGCGCCAAGGGCCTGCTGTACTACAACTCGACCAGCAACGCCAACGGCATTGCCGAGATCAACGTGAGCTTCCAGCCCGGTGTCGACCCGGACCTGGCTCAGGTCGAAGTTCAGAACCGCATCAAAAAGGCCGAAGCGCGTCTGCCCCAGGCGGTATTGACCCAGGGCCTGCAGGTCGAACAGGCCAGCGCCGGCTTTTTGCTGATCTACGCCTTGAACTACAAGGGTGATACCGCAGGCCGCAGCACCGTGGCGCTGGCCGACTACGCCGCGCGCAACGTCAATAACGAGCTGCGCCGGGTTCCCGGTGTCGGCAAGCTGCAGTTTTTTGCCTCTGAAGCGGCCATGCGGGTATGGATCGACCCGCAGAAGCTGGTCGGCTATGGGCTGTCGATCAGTGACGTGACCGCCGCGATCAGTGCCCAGAACGTCCAGGTGCCGGCTGGCAGCTTCGGCTCCAGCCCCGGTGCGCAAGGCCAGGAACTGACCGGCGTACTGGCCGTGAAAGGCACCCTGGACAACCCGGACGAGTTTGCCCGGATCGTGCTGCGCGCCAACCCGGACGGCTCCAACGTCACCCTTGGCGAGGTCGCGCGCCTGGCCGTTGGCAGCCAGGATTACAACTTCGACGCGCGCATGAACGGCAAGCTTGCAGTGGCCGGCGCGGTGCAACTGTCGCCGGGCGCCAACGCTATCGCCACCGCCGAAGCGGTCAAGCAGCGCCTGCAAGAACTGTCGGCCAGCTTCCCGGAAGACGTGGAATTCTCGATTCCCTACGACACCTCCAAGTTCGTCGATGTAGCCATCCAGAAAGTGATCTACACCCTGGTCGAGGCCATGGTCCTGGTGTTTCTGGTGATGTTCCTGTTTCTGCAGAATATCCGCTACACCCTGATCCCCAGCATCGTGGTGCCGGTGTGTCTGGCCGGCACCCTGGCAATCATGTACCTGCTGGGCTTCTCGGTGAACATGATGACCATGTTCGGCATGGTCCTGGCCATCGGCATTCTGGTCGATGACGCCATCGTGGTGGTCGAGAACGTCGAGCGGATCATGGCCGAAGAAGGCCTGTCGCCGGCCGCAGCTACGGTCAAGGCCATGGGCCAGGTGTCTGGCGCGATTGTCGGCATCACCCTGGTGCTGTCGGCGGTGTTCCTGCCGCTGGCGTTCATGGGCGGTTCGGTGGGCGTGATTTACCAGCAGTTCTCGCTGTCGCTGGCGGTGTCGATCCTGTTCTCGGGCTTCCTGGCCCTGACCTTCACCCCGGCGCTGTGCGCTACCCTGCTCAAGCCCATTGCCAAGGGCCATCATGAAAAAACCGGTTTCTTCGGTGGCTTCAACCGCCGCTTCGGGCGCCTGACCGAGCGCTATACGGCGCTCAATTCGAGCCTGCTGCAACGCGCCGGGCGCTACATGCTGATCTATGTCGGCATCGTCGCCCTGCTGGGTTTCTTCTACCTGCGCCTGCCGGAGTCCTTCGTTCCTATCGAAGACCAGGGCTACACCATCGTCGATGTCCAGTTACCGCCCGGCGCAACACGGGCACGTACCGACGCGACCGCCCAGCAACTGGAACAGTGGCTGATGAATCGCGAAGCCACCGATGCGGTGACCATGATTCTTGGTTTCAGCTTCTCTGGTATGGGCGAGAACGCCGCGCTGGCCTTCCCGACCCTCAAGGACTGGTCAGTGCGGGGCGACGGCCAGTCAGCCGCCGATGAAGCCGCTGCCTTCAACCAGGCGTTTGCCAGCATCAACGACGGCGCGGTCATGGCGGTCACGCCGCCGCCCATCGAAGGCCTGGGCACCTCCGGCGGTTTCTCGTTGCGCCTGCAGGACCGTGGCGGTCTTGGCCGTGAAGCACTGATCCAGGCACGCAACCAGTTGCTTGGTCAGGCCAACGGTAACCCGCTGATTCTCTACGCGATGATGGAAGGTCTGGCAGAGGCGCCACAGTTGCGTCTGGATATCGACCGGGAAAAAGCCCGCACGCTGGGGGTGAGCTTCGAGTCGATCAGCAATGCACTGTCCACCGCCTTCGGCTCGGCCACGGTTGGCGATTTCGCCAATGCCGGACGCCAGCAACGGGTGGTGGTGCAGGCCGAATCCGCCTCGCGGATGACCCCGGAGAGCGTACTCAAACTGTTCGTGCCCAACAGCAGCGGTACACCGGTGCCGATGGGCGCGTTCATCACCACACGCTGGGAAGAAGGCCCGGTGCAGATCGCCCGCTACAACGGTTACCCGTCGTTCTCGATTGCCGGTGACGCTGCGCCCGGCGTCAGCACCGGTGCCGCGATGGCGGAGCTGGAGCGGATCATGGCGCAGTTGCCCGAGGGCATCGGCTATGAATGGACGGGCCTTTCGTACCAGGAGAAGATCGCCAGCGGCCAGGCGACGACGCTGTTCGTACTGGCGCTGCTGGTGGTCTTTCTGCTGATGGTGGCGCTGTATGAAAGCTGGGCGATTCCGCTGGTGGTCATGCTTATCGTACCGGTCGGTGCCTTGGGTGCGGTGCTGGCGGTGACTGCGGTCGGGCTGCCTAACGACGTGTACTTCAAGGTTGGCCTGATCACCATCATCGGTCTGGCGGCGAAGAACGCCATCCTGATCGTGGAATTTGCCAAGGAAGAGTGGGAAAAAGGCAAGCCGCTGCGTGAAGCAGCGCTGGAAGCGGCACGCCTGCGCTTCCGACCGATCGTGATGACCTCGCTGGCGTTCATTCTCGGCGTGGTGCCGCTGACGCTGGCGACCGGTGCCGGGGCCGCCAGCCAGCGGGCGCTGGGTACCGGAGTGATCGGCGGGATGCTCAGCGCGACCTTGCTGGGAGTGATTCTGGTGCCGATCTTCTTTGTCTGGGTGCTGTCAGTGCTGCGGCGCAAACCGCATGCGCATGAAGAGCGTCAGGAAGCGTAGCAGCAGCTTTAACCGCAATACTTCCCCGGTGGGAGCGACCTTGGTCTGGGCGGTATTCCGACGAAGAGGCCAGCACATTCACTGCATCTGCTGTGAATGTGCCGCCGTCTTCGTTGTGGTTCGGCCCCACGACAACCGGAGCGCCGGCCTGCCACTCTCATCAAACAAAATGCAAATCATTGATTTTTAATAGATATCCCGTAGGAGCGGCTTCAGCCGCGAAGCCTTCGCGGGTGAAGCCGCTCCTACAAGGGCCGCGATATCAGCGAGGCTGACTGCCCATGGCATTGACCGGCGGCACCCGGCCGCGCCATGGGCGGGCGCGTTCGAGTTGGGCGGCCAGGGACAACAGCAATGACTCTTCGCCAAACCGGCCCATGAAATGCGCCCCCAGCGGTAACCCGCTCGGGCTCCAGTACAACGGCACCGACATCGCTGGCTGGCCGCTGGCGTTGCACAGGGCGGTGTACGGCGAGTAGCTGTGGAAATGCTCGATCAGTTGCTGCAGCGACCAGCGGTCGCTCTCGACCTGTAGCTCACCGAGACGTGGCGGCAGGCGGGCCAGGGTCGGGGTAAGGATCACATCGTAGTTCTGCATGAACCCCGCCATACGCCGGCCAAACGCATGAATCCACTCTACCGCGCCGGCATATTGGGCACCGGTTACTTCGCCTTTATCACGCAGGATGATCCGGGTACGGGCTTCGACTTCGTCGAGGCTGACCGGCGCGCCGCGCATTTGCCCCAATACATCGAGGTAGTTGCGGGTGCTGGCGCCGATGATGGTGAATACCTGATCGAGAAACGCCTCAAGGTCCACCGGCAGGCTTTCCTGCACCACCCGATGCCCCAGCGACTCGCAGAGCGTTGCTGCATCGCGCAGCGCTGCCTGACTGTCAGCAGACACCGGCCACGGACCGACCTGTTCGACCAGTGCGATGCGCAGCGGCGCCGGCTCGTCGAGCACCGCCAGCCGATAGGGCCGCGCCGCCAGCGGTGCGGCATAGGGTGCGCCCAGGTCAGTGCCAGCGGTAGCATCAAGCAAGGCGGCGCTGTCGCGCACGCTCAGGGTGATCGCGTGACCGGTGCCCATGCCCGCCCAGCCCTCGCCCACGATCGGCCCGGACGGCAGCAAGCCACGACTGGGCTTGAAGCCGAACACCCCGCAGCACGACGCCGGCACCCGCAGTGAGCCGCCGCCATCATTGCCGTGGGCAAAAGGCACCACCCGCGCCGCGACCAAGGCCGCCGCCCCGCCGCTTGAGCCGCCGCTGCTGTGCTCCAGGCTCCATGGGTTACCGGTGGCGCCGAAGCGCTGAGATTCGGTGGTGTACGAGGTGCCGAACTCCGGTGAGGTGCTGGTGCCCATCAACAGGCACCCGCTGCGCCGCAGGCGGCTGACCAGTTCGCCGTCGAAATCCGGCCGCGCCAGGCCCAGGGCATGGGAGCCATTGCTCATCAATGCACCGGCCAGCGGCGAAAACAGGTCCTTGACCAGCGTCGGCACGCCCGCGAATGGCCCCAGCCGACTGGCCGGTTGTCGGGCGGCTGCGCGGGCATCGTCGTACAGCCGCTCGACCACCGCGTTAAGCTGCGGCTCGACCCGCTCCAGGCGCACGATGGCCGCCTCCAGCAGTTCAGCGGGGTGTAGCTCGGCATTGCGCACCCGGGTGGCCAGGCCGGTGCCGTCTTCCTGGTCGAACAGATTGTGGATGTCTTGCATGTCGGTCATTCCTGATGATTCAAAGAAGAAGCCGCTGGCGCAATGCCCTGGCGACGCTGTACAGCAATCAGGGCGCAGAGCAGTGCCACGCCGAACCCGGCCAGCGCCAGGCAGAAGATCGCCTGAGGGATGCCGCCGGCCTGAGCGGCCACCGCCAGCACCACGATGGGGCTGATGAACTGGCCCAGATACAGGCACGCGGTAAAGCCACCCAGGCCACGCCCCCGAGTGCGCGCGGTCAGCGCATTCATCACCGGGGCCATGACGTTAGGCACCAGCAGCCCGGCCCCAAGGCCGTGAATGAACACCGCCAACAGCACAGCGTTGTAGCTTTGTGCGCGCATCAGCAGCCACAGCCCCAGGCCCATCAGGCACAGCAAGGCCGCATTGCAACCCGGCACCCCGAGGCGACGGCGCAGCAACGGCCAGCCCAGCGAGCCGAACAGGGTCGAGAGCAGCCCCAGACCTGCCGACAGCCCGATCAGGGTGCTCGACGTCACGCCCATGGCCACCAGCAAGCCGGGCGTCTGGATCGGCACCACGAAGGTCAGGATCATGCCGCCGAGCACCAGCGCATAGCCGATCAACACGCCCGCCAGAGACACCCGGGCGCCCTCTTCGCCCGCCACCTGAGCGACTTGCCGGTTCGGCTCCCAGAGCCAGCGGGCCATCAATGGCAGCAGCAGTAACGGCAACAGATACAGCGCGAACGGCCAGCGCCACGAGTGTTCGCCCAGCGCCCCACCGGCGACGAAAAACAGCGCGCCAACCAGGCCGATGGTCACTACCTGGCGGTTGACGTAGCGCAGCCGTTCTTCGCCATGCCAATAGTCGGCGATCAAGGCGGCGCAGCAGGTCATCACCGCCGCCTCGGCGCAGCCGAACAACATGCGCACCGCAACAATCGCCCGCAAGTCATCGAGCAGCAGCGGCAAGGCGCCCAGCAGCGCATAGAGCAAGGTACCGAGCACGAGCAGGTTCTTGCGCCCCAGTCGGTCGGCCAGCCAGCCGGCCAGGGGCGCAAACAGCGCGATGGCCAGCGCCGGACCGGTCACCGCCAGCGGCACCAGCACCTCGGCATGGGCGGTGGTCGGGCCGAATTCGGCGCCGATACGCGGCAGCACCGGCGCGATCATCACCGAACCCATAATGGTCAGGCTCGAACCCAACATCAGTAACACGCCCTCACGGCGCCCACGGGCAACCCGGAGGCTGCCCTCATGTGCAGTAGTCATGCTGAAGTCCTCAGAAACTGTGGGCGATGCGCAAGGCGACGGTGTAGCCCTCGGCCCGGTTGCGGGCGTCGAACTCTTTGTAGGCATGCAGCCAGACTGGCGGCAGGCCCGGCTTGAAGTAACTCAGCGCCGGCCCTACCGCCATGACCCGGGCACGGTTGCCGGTGGTCAGGTTCGGTGCGTCGTCGTCACTGAACTGGCGGTAGTAGTAGCCGCCGATGCCCGCTGTCCATGGCCCGAAGTGCTGGCCCACGGCAAACTCGTGGCGGTACTCGACGCCGTTTTTGTAGTCAGTGGCGTTGTTGCGGGTGTTGACGTCGACCTCGAAGCTGGACGACACCTCAAAGCCGCTGTCACTGATCCAGGTGCCATTAACGATCGGCGAGAAGGTCCAGTGATTGAGGCCGGGAGAAATCAGGCGGTTTTTATCGTAGTCGCCGGTCGGTGCCTGAATCTGGAATTGCGCGTTGACGAACAGGTTCGGCGACAGGTTCCACTGCAGGATCAGCGGGGTTATTTGCACGTCAGCCAAGCGAAACGGATCGGCCTCGAACTCCAGCCGCCCGACCGGTGTGTCGATGCCGAGTTCGGCGTCCATTTTGAAGAACGGCACCACCGTACTGAAGCCGTAATTGGCACCGAACAGTTGGTAGTCGGTCATGCGAATGTAGGCCAGCCCCAACGACAGCACACTCAGGGAAAAGTCATTGTTGACGTCGTTGCCGCGGCCGTCTTTCTGCACCCTGGCCGAATAAAAGGAAGTGCGCAGGCCCAGCGTACCGTTGGGGGTGACCGGCGGTGTCATCCCGGCACCGAAGTCATAAACCCCGACAGCGGTGGTGGGTGCACCGTTCTCGGTCGCCAGGGCGGTCCCGCACAGCCCTGCCAGCGTGGCCAGTAACAAAACCCGCGCGTTGTTGTTTTTATGGTTCATGGGATGCCCCTTGTTTAGTGTCAGGGACATCCTCGACGGTAGCGGCCAAAGGCCGTTATCCGTTTTCAGCACAACCGCTGCGGCGCAGGGTTTGTGACGGCAACTCGCCGAACATCTGCCGGTATTCACCCGAAAAACGGCTCAGATGCCAGAAGCCCCAGCGCGCCGCCACGTCCTGCACCGAGGTCGCGGCACTGCCACGCAACAGCTCACGACGCACCGCATTGAGGCGCACCGCACGCAAGTAAGCCAGCGGGTTGAGGCCCAGAGCCTCCTGGAAGCAGTACTGCAATTTGCGCCGGCTGGCACCGATGTTGTTGCACAGGTCCAGCAGGGTGAAGGGTTGGTCGAGGTGGGTCAGTGCGTACTCCCTGGCACGGTCGACCATGCGCTTGCGGGCCGTGGCGTTCAGGTGCTCGCCATCCGGGGCCACCTGATCGAGCAATTGCAGCATGATCGCGTCGCGCAGCGCATGGCGAATCGACTCATAGTTGAGGGTCTGCGCGTCAGTGCTGAACAAGTCATCGAGCACCCCGCGCAGTTCAAGGTGTAACCCGGTCTCCTCCAGCCGGTAACAGGTGGGAAAAGAGGTAATCTGCAATTCACGGTTCTGGCGCTGCAGTATGTCTTGCAATGCGTCGCGCTCCACGGCGATGCACAGCAGGTCCAGCGGGCCTGGGGTGCGCACTTGCGGCAGGTCATCGGCTTGCGCCACCAACAGGCTGGGGCGACTGATGGTGTGCCCGGCGCAATACACATCGTCATGTTCGGCCAGCGGCAGGCTGAACGTCAGCGCCCCCTGCCAGGCCTGGCCGCTCTTGATCATGGCCTGATTAGAGCGGTCGCGCACCAACTGCATCCAGCCGCAGCGCAGCTCGGTGAGCTCGCCCGCGAAGCGTCCCGGGGTCAATTGGTCGTAGCTGAGCTGCCAACTGGACAGGTTATGCGCATGCTCGTCGATATCGGTGGCCTGGCAACGGCGCAGGCCGGAAAAATCCAGTGCGGGCGTATCGCCCGCTACAGTGAAATGGTTCATCGCCTGTCACTCCCGACGCAGTCGTCGGCACTGAGGCAAGTTCCGTTCCGGGCGCCTGGGTGCGGGCAATATTGTGCCGAAACTGGATAGTGCTGACGTCGCCGGTCACGGTCCGGGCAGGCCCGAGCGGCTTTTTTTCACCGGCTTTATAGAAAGGACTTGCGCGGACAATCTTATGGTATACCATCATACCAAATACAACGACCCACCTATGGGAGTCCTCCATGAGCTTCGAAATTCGCAAGATCGTCACCTACACCGAAGAAACCCTGATTGAAGGTGGCAAAGCCACTGACAAGCCGGTGACCATGGTCGGCCTGGCCGCCGTGATCAAGAACCCGTGGGCGGGTCGTGGTTTCGTGGAAGACCTCAAGCCTGAAATCCGTGCCTGGTGTTCCGACCTGGGTGCGCTGATGGTTGAGCGCCTGACCGCCGCCATCGGTGGTGCCGACAAGATCGAAGCTTACGGCAAGGCCGCTGTGGTCGGCGCTGATGGCGAAATCGAGCACGCTTCTGCGGTAATCCACACCCTGCGCTTTGGCAACCACTACCGCGAAGCGGTCAAGGCCAAGAGCTACCTGAGCTTCACCAACAAGCGTGGCGGCCCGGGCACTTCGATCCAGGTGCCAATGATGCACAAGGATGACGAAGGTCTGCGTTCGCACTACATCACTCTGGAATTCCAGATCGAAGATGCGCCACGTGCCGACGAAATCGTCGTGGTACTGGGCGCAGCCAACGGCGGCCGCCTGCACCCGCGCATCGGCAACCGCTACATCGACCTGGAAGAACTGGCTGCCGAGAAAGCGGCTCAGTAATTTCATTCCGGATCTGTGCGAAAGGATGGCGCGTGCAGGCCAGGATGGCCGCGCAGTGCCCCTTTCGCTACAGAGTCTGATACGCCTGTGTAGGAGCAATCCATGATTCGGCTCACCGCTGAACGCACCCCGGCCGGCACCAGTTATCTGGCGACCGGCCAAGGCCACCCCGTGGTGTTGATTCACGGGGTGGGACTCAACAAAGAAATGTGGGGCGGGCAGATCGTCGGTCTGTCGACCGGCTACCAGGTCATTGCCTATGACATGCTCGGCCATGGTGCCAGCCCGCGTCCGGACCCGGACACCGGCCTGCCAGGCTATGCCGAACAACTGCTGGAACTGCTCGACCATCTGGGCCTGGAACACGCCACGGTGATCGGATTCTCAATGGGCGGTCTGGTGGCACGTGCCTTCGCACTGCATCATCCGCAGCGTCTGGCCGGCCTGGTGGTGCTCAACAGCGTGTTCAACCGCTCTCCCGAACAGAGTGCCAGCGTTATTGCCCGTACCACTCAGGTCGCCGAACACGGCCCGGATGCCAATGCCAGCGAAGCACTGGCGCGCTGGTTCAGCCGTGAATACCAGGCGGCCAACCCGGCGCAGATCGCCGCGATTCGCCAAGACCTGGCCAATAACGACCTGCAGGGTTACCTGACCACTTATAAACTGTTCGCCACCCAGGACATGTACCGCGCCGAAGACCTGGGCAGCATCAATGTGCCGACCCTGATCGCCACCGGCGAGCTGGACCCAGGCTCGACCCCGGACATGGCTCGCCAACTGGCGATGCGCATCAAGGGCGCCGAAGTGGCCATCCTGCCTGAACAGCGCCACATGATGCCGGTCGAGTCGCCACGCCTGGTCAACCAGGTGCTGCTCGACTTCCTCGACAAATCCGCGGCCTTACACAACCCGATCAAAGGGGATGTTGCATGACCCTCACTCGTTTTCAGATGTGCATCGACGGCCAATGGGTCGATGCCCTCTCCGGCAAGACCTTCGACAGCCTCAACCCGGCGCTGGCCGAGCCTTGGGCGCAGTTGCCCGATGCCGATGAAGCCGACGTCGAACGTGCCGTCCAGTCGGCGCAGACCGCCTTCGAAAGCCCGGCCTGGCGCGGTTTGACTGCCACCGCACGGGGCAAGCTGCTGCGTCGGCTGGGCGATCTGATTGCCGAGAACAAAGAACACCTGGCCCAGCTGGAAAGCCGTGACAACGGCAAGCTGATCCGCGAAACCCGCGGCCAGGTCGGCTACCTGCCCGAGTTTTTTCACTACACCGCAGGGCTTGCCGACAAGCTCGAAGGCGGCACCCTGCCGCTGGACAAGCCTGACCTGTTTGCCTACACCGTGCACGAGCCGATGGGTGTTGTGGCCGGGATCATCCCGTGGAACAGCCCGCTGTACCTGACCGCGATCAAACTGGCCCCTGCCCTGGCGGCCGGCAACACCATCGTGCTCAAACCTTCCGAGCACGCCTCGGCGACCATTCTGGAGCTGGCGCGCCTGGCCTTGGAAGCCGGTTTCCCGCCGGGCGTGGTCAACGTGGTCACCGGCTACGGCCCAAGCACCGGCGCCGCGCTGACCCGCCACCCGCTGATTCGCAAGATCGCCTTCACCGGCGGCGCCGCCACCGCGCGCCATGTGGTGCGCAGCAGCGCCGAGAACTTCGCCAAGCTGTCGCTGGAACTGGGCGGCAAGTCGCCGAACATCATCTTCGCCGACGCCGATCTGGACAGCGCCATCAATGGCGTGGTCGCCGGCATCTACGCCGCCTCGGGGCAAAGCTGTGTGGCCGGCTCGCGGCTGCTGGTGCAGGACGAGATCTTTGATGAATTCGTCGAGCGTCTGGTCGAACGCGCCAAGCGCATCCGGATCGGCAACCCGCAAGACGAAACCACCGAGATGGGCCCGATGGCCACCGCCCAGCAACTGGCAGTCGTTGAAGGCCTGGTGGCCGACGCCGTCGCTGAGGGCGCACGCCTGCGCCTGGGTGGCAAACGCCCGGCAAACGCCGAGGCCGGCTGGTTCTATGAGCCGACCCTGTTCGAGTGCGACAGCAACTCGATGAAGATCATGCAGGAAGAAGTGTTTGGCCCGGTGGCCTCGGTGATTCGCTTCAAGGACGAGGCCGAGGCGCTGGCGATCGCCAACGACTCGCAGTTCGGCCTGGCGGCTGGCATCTGGACCCGTGATCTTGGCCGCGCACACCGGCTGGCTCGCGACGTGCGTTCCGGTATCATCTGGGTCAATACCTACCGTGCAGTATCGGCCATGGCGCCGATCGGCGGTTTCAAGAACAGCGGCTACGGTCGCGAGAGCGGCATCGACTCGGTGCTGGCCTATACCGAACTGAAAACGGTATGGATCAATCTCTCGCAAGCACCGATGCCCGATCCTTTCGTGATGCGTTAACCGAGGCTGCAGCAAATGATCGAACCCGGTATCTACAAAGAAGTCATGGGCTCCTTTCCGTCAGGGGTGACCATCGTCACCACCCTGGACGCCGAAGGCAACCTGGTAGGCATCACGGCCAGTGCGTTCAGCGCGCTGTCCATCGATCCGGCGCTGGTGCTGTTCTGCCCCAACTACGCCTCGGACACCTACCCGGTGCTGCGTGACAGCAAGCGCTTCGCCATTCACCTGCTCGGTGCCGACCAGCAAGCCGAAGCCTACGCCTTTGCCGGCAAAGGCAAGGACAAGGCCAAAGGCATCGAGTACACCCTGAGCGAGCTGGGCAACCCGTTGCTGGCCAAGGCTACAGCGATCATCGAGTGTGAACTGTGGCGAGAGTACGACGGCGGCGACCACGCCATCATCGTCGGCGCGGTGAAGAACCTGATCCTGCCGCCAGAGCCGGTGACCCCGATGATCTATCATCGCGGCAAGCTCGGCGCCCTGCCCGCGTTCGGCTAAGACTGATCGTCATGGGTGGCCTTGTTGGTTCGGGGCAACTGCGTGATAAACTCGGCAAAAGCCCGGGCCCCCTTGGGGTGCGCGGGCTTTTGCGTTAGTCCAGTCATTTACTGGCTTCGGCAGACTATCAGCGTTCGTGTAAGAGGGTGTTTACAAAATCGACGAGCGAAGGCAAGACAAGGCGAATTGGCCGAACAAGCGCAATGTACATTGAGTACATGAGCATTTTGAGGTCGATTTCAACGCCGTATTGCCGAGCGCAGCCATTTTGGAGCTACCCTCTGATGAACCGATCCTTGCCAGCAGCCAGCCATACTCCGAGCCGAACCGATGAAACGCCTGCCACTCGATGACACCTTCAAGGTCAACCGCAATCCCGTCACCCTGCGGGAAATCGTGTTGGACAAACTGCGCAGCGCGATCATGAATTTCCAGCTGTTGCCGGGCGACCGCCTGGTCGAGCGCGACCTGTGCGACCGCCTCGGGGTCAGCCGTACCTCGGTGCGCGAAGCCCTGCGTCACCTGGAGTCCGAAGGCCTGGTGGAATTCGCCGACGCCAAAGGCCCACGGGTGGCGATCATCACCCTCGAAGACGCCTGCGACATCTACGAGCTGCGCTGCGTACTCGAAGGCCTGATCGTGCAGCTGTTCACCCTGCGCGCCAAACCCCGTGACATCCGCGCCCTTGAGGCGGCCCTGGAAGAAAACCGCCAGGCCCTCAAGGACGGCGAGCTACAACAGGTGATTGATTCGGTCCAAGGCTTCTACGACGTGCTGCTCGAAGGCTCGGGCAACCACGTGGCCGCCACCCAGTTGCGCCAGTTGCAGGCCCGTATCAGCTACCTGCGCGCCACCTCCGTGTCGCAAGAAAACCGCCGCGGCGCCAGCAACCAGGAAATGGAACGGATGGTCGAGGCAATCAAAAGCGGCGACCCACAGGCCGCCCACCAGGCCTCGGTCGACCACGTACGCAACGCCGCACGCGTAGCCTTGGACTACCTGCAATCGAAACAGAACGACGGCACCGAAGCACGCGACATCGTGCAGCCCGTCGCACTCAAAGACCCTCGCATAGGCCGCTGACCATGCCGCTGCCGCGTTACTGCCCGCAATGCGGCAGCACAGACCTCACCCACCGCACGCCAGCCGGCGACACCCACCAACGGCTGATGTGCGGCGCCTGCCAGTACATCCACTACATCAACCCGAAGATCATTGCCGGCTGCATCATCGAGCAGGACGGCAAATACCTGCTGTGCCAACGCGCCATCCCCCCGCGCCCCGGCACCTGGACCCTGCCGGCCGGCTTCATGGAAGGTGGCGAAACCACCGAACAGGCCGCCCTGCGTGAAGTCTGGGAAGAATCAGGCGTACGCGCCGAAATCATCTCGCCCTACTCAATCTTCAGCGTGCCGAAGATCAGCGAGGTGTACATCATCTTCCGCGCCATCGCCCTGGAAGTGACCGACCAATATGGGCCGGAGACCATGGACTACCGGTTTTTTGCCCCCGAAGAGATTCCTTGGGAGAGTATTTACTACCCGGCGATACGGCAGATTCTGGAGCGGTATATCGAGGAGCGGCAGGCGGGGGTGTATGGGATTTATATTGGCAATGATGACAGTGGGAAGGTGCATTTTATTCGGTGAGTTGAGCCGGCGTGGTGGTGGCGAGTAAAGACTGGTAGGGATGGGCTTGCCAGACCACAACGAAGGCGGCGACATATTCGCAGCAGATGCTGAGACTTTACTCTTCCTTGTAGACACAAGCTCTGCTGGCGAATGCAGCGCATCCATAAAAAATGTACCGCAGCAGTCGCCAGCAAAGCTGAACTGGCGCCGGGACCCGTTGCCGATCGCCCCGAGCTTCGCCGCGTTCGGCAAGCTGCTGGCAGCATTGGCACAGGCAAATCACGACAACGTGCACTCTCAGCAACAGCAATAAAGGCCAAGAGGTCGCGACTTAGCGCCTCTGCTCCACTGCCATACGTACGGCCAAGCCCATCAGTACCGTGCCCATTATCCAGCGCTGCGCGGTTTGCCAGACGGGCCTGTTCACGAAGAAGTGCGCGATGGAGCCGGCCGTGATAGCAATCAGCGCATTGACGCTGACGCTGATTACGATCTGGGTAAAGCCAAGCACCAATGATTGCGTCAGCACGCTGCCATGGTCTGCAGGGCTAATAAACTGGGGCAGCAATGATAAATACATCACTGCAATTTTCGGGTTCAGGAGGTTGGTGACAAAGCCCATCATGAACAGTCTGCGAGGGCTGTCTTTGGGCAGATCCTGCACCTGGAACGCAGAGCGACCGCCAGGCTTGATGGCCTGCCAGGCAAGATAAAGCAGATACAGCGCGCCGCCGATTCTCAGGGCGTCATAGGCATAGGGAACCGCCATTAACAAGGCGGTGATACCCAGTGCGGCGCAGAGCATATAGAAGACGAAACCCAACGCCACGCCGCCCAGCGAGATTAACCCGGCCTTGCGCCCTTGGCAAATCGACCGCGAGATGAGGTAGATCATGTTTGGTCCGGGCGTCAAAACCATGCCCAGCGAGATCAAGCCATAGGCCAATAAATTGGATAACTCGGGCATGGTATTACTCCTGAAAACTCGACTCGATTGACTTAGCAGACATGCCACAAGAGTTTGAGATGTGCATGGCTGGCGGCACGATAATAGGGCGCTGGATCTGAGGCCGTTAGATACAGATCGACCGAAAAAACGTCATACACAAAAAACCTGCTGGGGAATGTCTGAGTGGGTCTCCAGCAGAGCTTGCCTCCCACAAGAATTGTGCTGATTCTTGATTAATCGGCATTACTGTTTAAGGACGCCATTGATCCATGCTTTCGCTTCCCGAAACCCTCCAGGCGTTCCTGACCGACCCCGTCATCGTCGGTGACGCATACTTACCCACGCACTACCCTGCCCCAGATCGCCTCGATGATTTCCAGATAGGCTTTCGCACCCACGGCCTTACCGGCGAAAGCCTGGCCAGCGAAGCCAACGGCGCCTGGCATCCCGCCTGGTATGTCATCGCTTTGACCGGGCTGGACGACCCCATTTTCATTTCCACAGCCGAGGCGCAAAGCGGTTATCCGGTGTATTACGCACCTCACGGTGCCGGGCGCTGGGACGCGACGCAGATTGCCCCGAGCCTCGCCGCTTTCGCTCGGCTGCTGGCCGCATTGGCGCAGGTGAATGAAGACAACGCTGAGTTTGAGCGTTTGATCGTCGAGGCGACGGGCTCGTCGAATAGATTCTGGCGGGAGATTCTCGATGCGCGCCGGGATGGTGGGGATCTGGAAGAGTCATCGCTTGATGGCGCTGACTTCGATCCGGCTGACTATCAAAGCGGCGAGTTGATCGTGAGTGATCTGGGTCCGCACAAGCTCAAGGTTGTTCAGGTGATCAGCAAGAGCCGAAAAATGTCGTTGAAAGAAACATTAGCATTGGCTGAGGCGCCGCCATTTACAGCGGCAAGCGGTGCAAAGCTGCAACTTCGCCGCTTGAGTGAGCAGCTTGAAGTGCTGGGGGCGACGGTCAAATTCCGATCTGAGTGAACGGGACAGGCTGACCGGGAAAAGCGTGAAGGGCCGGTACATTCACAGCATCTGCCGCGAATGCACTGACCTCTTCGCGACCAAGGTCGCTCCTACAATGATGTGAGGCGTCTGGCCGAGCAGCGTTTCAGCTAGCCACAACGCCCCGCCTTTCAAACCCCCTCAACAATCACAATCTCAGCCTTCGCCACACCCTCACGATGCCCCGCCGCTTCCTGATACTCGGGCGAGTTGTAGCAGGCAATGGCCTGTTCGTAAGAATCGAATTCGATTACTACACTGCGTTGCGGGGTGTCACGGCCTTCGATGGCTTCAGAGCGGCCGCCGCGTGCCAGGAATTTGCCACCAAATAATTTGAACGCAGCAGGCGCGCGCTGGGTATATTCGGTGTACTGCTGTGGGTCGGTCACATCGACGTGGGCAATCCAGTAGGCTTTCATCTTGATCTCGCTGTTTTCAATGGATGGTTTGCAATGGAAAGCAATCTGCGAAACTCTTCGTATTATGGTATACCACTATGGAGCACCGTAACCATAACACCGAGATCCTGATAATGCCGTTCGATCGTATAGAAGACATCATTGACGACTACCGCCAGGGCAAGATGGTCTTGCTGGTCGATGACGAAGACCGGGAAAACGAAGGCGATCTGCTGCTCGCCGCCGACCGTTGCACGCCGCAAGCCATCAGCTTCATGGCTTGCGAAGCACGCGGCCTGATCTGCCTGACCCTGACCGATGAACACTGCGAGCGCCTGGGACTGGAACAAATGGTGCCCAGCAATGGCAGCGTGTTCGCCACCGCCTTTACCGTATCGATTGAAGCCGCGACCGGAGTCACTACCGGCATCAGCGCCGCCGACCGCGCACGCACGGTGCAGGCCGCGGTGGCCGCCGACGCCAAGGCCGAAGACCTGGTGCAACCGGGCCATATTTTCCCGTTGCGCGCCCGTGAAGGCGGCGTACTGACCCGCGCCGGGCACACTGAAGCCGGTTGCGACCTGGCGCGCCTGGCCGGTTTCAGCCCGGCCTCGGTGATTGTTGAAGTCATGAACGACGACGGCACCATGGCCCGCCGCCCGGACCTGGAAAAATTTGCCGCCAAACACGGTATCCGCATCGGCACCATCGCTGATCTGATCCACTACCGGCTGAGCAACGAGCACACGGTCGAACGCATCGGTGAACGCGAGCTGCCCACTGTGCATGGCACCTTTCGCCTGTTTACCTATGAAGACCGCATCGAAGGTGGGGTGCACATGGCCATGGTCATGGGCGATATCAAACGTGAGCAGCCGACTCTGGTACGGGTGCATGTCGTCGACCCGCTGCGCGACCTGGTCGGCGCCGAGTACACCGGCCCGGCCAACTGGACGCTGTGGGCCGCGCTGCAACGGGTTGCGCAAGAAGGCCATGGCGTGGTGGTGGTGCTGGCCAACCACGAGTCCTCGCAAGCGCTGCTCGAACGCGTACCGCAGTTGACCAAGCCGCCCCGCCAGTACACCCGCTCGCAATCGCGCATCTATTCCGAAGTCGGCACCGGGGCCCAGATCCTGCAGGACCTGGGTGTCGGCAAGCTGCGTCACCTCGGCCCGCCGCTCAAATATGCAGGTCTGACCGGTTACGACCTCGAGGTGGTCGAAAGCATCCCGTTCACTGGACCCATCGAGTGAAACACTCGGCCACTACCCTTACAGAATAAAAGCGACGAGGAGGTGAATCAGGGCAGGCAAAACGCTTGCAGAAAGTTTGGAATACCATAATATGATATCCCGTAGACCGAAGATTTTCGTCAGGTGCGCCCGCAAGGGATAGCCAAAAAAACAGCCTCCTGGCCCGGTCGCCAGTTTCAAAGGGTCCGCTTGGATCCACTGCTCCGATATAAGCGGGCACAAAACACAGGCCCGCTCAAAACACAACAAATGAGGGCGTGAAAATGGTGTTGAACAAACGTGCAACTGCAGTCCTGGCTGCTGGCGTGTTGGCATTCTCGAGTGCTGCAGCCATGGCCGCTGAAAGCGTGAACTTTGTCAGTTGGGGGGGCTCGACTCAGGATGCGCAGAAGCAGTCCTGGGCCGTACCTTTCACCAAGTCGAGCGGGATCACCGTCGTGCAGGACGGCCCCACCGACTACGGCAAGCTCAAGGCCATGGTGGAAAGCGGCAACGTCCAGTGGGACGTGGTCGACGTAGAGGCTGACTTTGCCCTGCGTGCCGCCAGTGAAGGCCTGCTGGAGCCGCTGGATTTCAACACGATCAAGCGCGACCGGATTGATCCGCGATTCGTTTCCGACCATGGTGCTGGCTCATTCTTCTTCTCCTTCGTGCTGGGTTACAACGAAGGCAAGGTCGGCGGCAAGAATCCGGAAAACTGGTCGGCGATGTTCGACACCAAAACCTACCCTGGCAAACGCGCCCTGTACAAATGGCCGAGCCCCGGCGTGCTGGAACTGGCCTTGCTCGCTGATGGCGTAGAAAAGGACAAGCTCTATCCGCTGGACCTGGACCGCGCCTTCAAAAAACTCGACACCATCAAGAAAGACATCGTCTGGTGGGGCGGCGGTGCCCAGTCCCAGCAACTGCTGGCCTCGGGTGAAGCGTCCATGGGCCAGATGTGGAACGGCCGGGTTTATGCGCTGCAGCAAGACGGCGCACCGGTGGGCGTGAGCTGGAAACAGAACCTGGTCATGGCTGACTTCCTGGTTGTGCCAAAAGGCGCGAAAAACAAGGAAGCGGCGATGAAGTTCATTGCCGAAGCCACCAGCGCCAAAGGCCAGGCCGACTTCTCCAACCTCAGCGCCTACGCGCCGGTCAACCTCGACAGCCAGGCCCGCCTGGACTCGACCCTGGCCAAGAACCTGCCGACTGCCTACCCGGATGAGCAGATCACCCTGGACTTCGCCTACTGGGCCAAGAACGGTGGTGATATCGCCAAGCGGTGGAACGAATGGCTGGTCAAGTAAAGATGCCGGCCGGGACTCTCGGCCAACCCTCTGTGTCCGGTGGTGCGTCCAGCACCGCCGGCGCGGTTCACGCCCCGCTAGCGAACACGAGAGCGAGCATGACAATCAAGCCTTCACTGTCACAACGCTGGCGTGGCAGCCGCAACCTGCTGCCCGCCCTGCTCTTTCTGGGGCTGTTCTTCTTCGCACCGCTGATCGGCCTGTTGCTGCGCGGTGTTTTGGAACCCACCCCGGGGCTGGGCAATTATCAGGAACTGTTTGCCAACTCGGCCTATGCCAGGGTGTTGTTCAACACCTTCTCGGTCGCCGGGCTGGTCACCCTGTTCAGCCTGCTGCTGGGCTTCCCGCTGGCCTGGGCGATTACCCTGGTGCCACGCGGCTGGGGCCGCTGGATGCTGAACATCGTGCTGCTGTCGATGTGGACCAGCCTGCTGGCCCGCACCTACTCCTGGCTGGTGCTGCTGCAAGCCTCCGGGGTGGTCAACAAATTCCTGATGGCCATGGGCATCATCGATCAGCCGCTGGAAATGGTGCATAACCTGACCGGCGTGGTGATCGGCATGACCTACATCATGATCCCGTTCATCGTCCTGCCCTTGCAGGCGACCATGCAGGCGATCGACCCGATGGTGTTGCAGGCCGGCTCCATCTGCGGTGCCAGCCCGTGGACCAACTTCTTCCGGGTGTTCCTGCCGCTGTGCCGTCCGGGGCTGTTCTCCGGTGGCCTGATGGTGTTCGTGATGTCTTTGGGGTACTACGTCACCCCGGCGCTGCTCGGCGGTGCCCAGAACATGATGCTGCCCGAATTCATCGTTCAGCAGGTGCAATCGTTCCTCAACTGGGGCCTGGCCAGTGCGGCCGCCGCATTGCTGATCGTGATCACCCTGACGCTGTTCTACTTCTACCTGAAGCTCCAGCCGGAATCCCCGGTCGGCGCCAGTAACGCGAGGTAAGCGACCATGCTTCTGTCACCCAATGCCATGGGCCCGCGGCTGAAGACCGGTCTGTACATCGTCACTGCACTGATCGCCCTGTTCCTGCTGCTGCCGATCCTGTTCATCGTGCTGCTGTCGTTCGGTTCCTCGCAGTGGCTGGTGTTCCCGCCACCGGGCTGGACGCTGAAGTGGTATCAGCAGTTTTTCTCTAACCCTGACTGGATGGACGCGGCCCTGGCCAGTTTCAAGGTCGCCATCCTGACCACCATCTGCGCGGTCGCGCTGGGCTTGCCAACAGCCTTCGCGCTGGTCCGGGGCCGGTTTCCGGGCCGCGACTTTCTGTATGGACTGTTCACCCTGCCGATGATCGTGCCGCTGGTGATCATCGCCGTGGCGGTCTATGCGCTGTTTCTGAAACTGGGCTACACCGGCACGCTGTTCGCCTTCGTGGTCAGCCACGTGATCGTCGCCCTGCCGTTCACCATCATCTCGATCATCAACTCGTTGAAGCTGTTCGACCAGTCGATTGAAGATGCGGCGGTGATCTGTGGCGCCTCGCGCCTGCAGGCGATCTACAAGGTGACCTTTCCCGGCATTCGCCCCGGGATGATTGCCGGTGCACTGTTTGCCTTCCTGGTCTCGTGGGACGAGGTGGTGCTCAGTGTGATGATGGCCAGCCCCACCCTGCAAACCTTGCCCGTGAAAATGTGGACCACCCTGCGTCAGGACCTGACCCCCGTGATCGCCGTCGCCTCGACGCTGCTGATCGGCCTGTCGGTGCTGGTCATGTTCATCGCCGCGACCCTGCGTCGCCGTAACGAAGCCCGGAGTACCTCATGAGCGCCGTGATCAAAGATTCCGCCCACAGCGGCCAGCCGCTGGTCCGCCTGAGCAACCTGAACAAACACTACGGCGACTTCGCTGCGGTGGACAACATCAATCTGGACATCCAGGACGGCGAGTTCCTGACCTTCCTGGGTTCCAGCGGCTCGGGCAAGAGCACCACCCTGTCGATGCTGGCCGGTTTCGAGACCGTCAGCAGCGGCGAGATCCTGGTCAATGGCAAGTCGCTGGTCAACGTACCGCCGCATAAACGCGGGATCGGCATGGTGTTCCAGCGCTACTCGCTGTTCCCGCACCTGAACGTGCGCGACAACATCGCCTTCCCGCTCAACATCCGCAAGATGGATGCCGCCGAGCGTGACAAGAAAGTCGATGCCATGCTCAAACTGGTGCAGCTGGAAAAGTTCGCCCACCGCCGCCCCGCGCAACTCTCTGGCGGCCAGCAACAACGGGTAGCGATTGCCAGGGCACTGGTGTACGAGCCACGCATCCTGCTGATGGACGAACCGCTTGGGGCACTGGACAAAAAACTGCGTGAGGACTTGCAGGACGAGCTGCGTCAGCTGCATCGCCGGCTGGGCATCACCATCGTCTACGTGACCCACGACCAGGAAGAGGCCATGCGCCTGAGCCAGCGCATTGCAATCTTCAGCCACGGCAAGATCGTCGGTCTGGGCAGCGGTTACGACCTGTACCAGAACCCGCCCAATGCCTTTGTCGCCTCGTTCCTGGGCAACTCCAACTTCCTGCGCGCCAAGGCACAAGGCAACGCGGTGGCAACCTTCGAAGGCCAGCCACTGTCGATCCGCCTGACCGCGGGCCTGAAGACCGATCAGGACATCCTGCTGATGGTCCGCCCGGAAAAAGCCCAGGCACTGAGCGTCGACCAGGCCCAGACCCAGCCGCTGGCCGAAGGCTGGAACGAAGTCACTGCCAAGGTGACCGAAGTGCTGTTCCTGGGCGAGAGCCAGACCTGCGCAGTCGTCACCCAAGGCGGCACAGCGATGACCGTCAAAGCGCTCTCGGCCACCGGCATGCCGCTCAAAGCCGGTGACCCGGTAAAAGTCCGCTGGGCCACTGCCGATGCCTGCATCTACACCGAATGGGCCGAAGAGGACCTGAACAAGGCCGCTGGCGCGCATTGACTCAACGCTCAACGCAAGAACGACAATGCCCTCGCAAGAGGGCATTGTCGTTTGTGCTGCGCCGCTCAGGCGTGAATCAGCGCTGCGGTTGTTGACGCCCTTCGGCGACCCAAGTGTTGAGCAGGCTGTAGGCCACTGCCAGCAGGGTCGGGCCGATGAACAGGCCGATAAAGCCGAATGCCAGCAGGCCGCCGAACACACCCAGCAGCACGATCACTAGCGGCAGGTTGCCGCCGCGGCTGATCAGGTACGGCTTGAGCACGTTATCCACCCCGCTGATGACGAAGGTGCCCCACAGGCCAAGAAACACCGCCATGCCATAGCTCTCTTGAAAAATCAGCCAGGCGGTGGCCGGGATCCATACCAGTGGCGGCCCCATGGGAATCAGACTGAACACGAAGGTCAGAATGCCCAACACCAGCGCCCCCGGAATACCGGCGATCAGAAATCCGATCAGGGCCAGAATGCCCTGCGCAGCGGCCGTACCGATCACCCCGTTGACCACTCGTTGCACCGTACCGGCAACCAGATCCAGGTAAAACTGTGCACGCTCGCCGATCAAGCGCTCCAGCAGGCGCAGCACAAAGGCGGCCAGCCGCGGGCCATCGCGATAGAAAAACCAGGCAAAGACAATGCTCAGGGTCAGTTCCAGAATGCCGCCGCCGATTTGCGCGCTGCGGGCCAGCAGCCAGTTACCGACCTGACCGAAATAAGGCTTGATGTTGGCCAGCAACGCCGCGCCCTGTTCATCGATGGTGTTCCAGAAGCCCACCAGCCGCTCGCCCACCAGCGGAATGCCGGCCAGCCACTCGGGCGGGTCTGGCAAGCCATCAACCTGCACGTCACGGATGAAGTTGGTGGCATCGCGCACATGATCGGCCAGGTTGAAGCCAAGCCACACCAGCGGCGCGGCGACCAGTACCAGCCAGCACAGACACATCAGGCTCGCCGCCAGGGTTTCATTGCCGCGACAGGCCCGGGTCAACAGGCGCATCAACGGCCAGCTGGCGAACGCCAGCACCGCGCCCCAGACCAGCGCCGACCAGAACGGCGCCATCACCCAGAAACAGGCACCCAACAGTGCCAGGAGCAGAATCTGCACCAGCAGACGATCGTTATTGAGCATGACGTTGTCCAGCAGAGAGAAGAATTACCGGTCGAGCATAGTGGCCGGGCATGACAATCGGCAGCCAATCATCACGCCCGCTACACCTTAACGAATCACGTTGACCAGCAGGCCGGGCTGCTCGGCAGCGCTGATTTCCAGACGCGCAGCACGCACGCCCTTGGCAATCAGCGCATCACGCCAGGCCTGGGCCTGACTGCCTGCAACTGTGACACGCAAGCTGCTGTCGAGGTTCAGGCCACGGGCCAGAACCGTGACCCAGTTGTCTTGCGGCTCGCCCTTGAGCCGCGCCAGCTCCAGGCTGCCGCTGGTCTTGAGTTGGCGCAATAACGTGGAAGGACTCGGCAGCAGGTCGCCCAGCGGCGCCTGGGCAGCCAGTTGCTCGACATGCAGGTAGGCGCGGCGGTTGCCACGGGTAATGGCGTACAACGCCACCAGAGTGTCTTGCTCAGGTTCGGCCAGGCGCAACAGCAGATAGGCCTGACGGTCGTCGGCCCCGTACAGCCGGGCGTTGCCGAACACCTGATTGGCCCACAGGCTGCTCTCGCCGCAATCACGGGCCTGACACCAGAACAGCAATTCGGCGTGGCGCGCCTGCAACGCTTCGCGGGCAGCGGTAAAGGCGGCATCGGAGCTATGGCCTGCGGGCAGCTCATAAGTGACCGCCTGCAACGGGCCACGGGCCGTGACCGGATTATCGTAGCGCAACTGGCCGCTGATCTTGCGAACGGCGCCGAGCGGATAAGTACGCTCCTGTTCGGCAGGCGCCCGATAATCGACAATTTCGGTGTCGACCGGACGCGGCACGATATCCAGATCGCGGCTGCCGGCGATGTCTGCGGCCATTGCCGTCGCCGGCAAGGCCAGCCACAGGCACAGCCAGGGCGCGCCGAATGAACGTAAGCGGCGGTTCATAGGCACAGCGCCAGACGGGAAAGACAAAGACTGGAATTAAAGACTGCGGGGTGATCCATCATGATTGACTCCTGTTTCAACCTGCCCAGCCTCGGTAGTTGACCGGCGCAAGTCAAGAAATGGAGAACAGCCGATTGAAACAGTCTGCGACAGCATGTGTCCCGGTGACATCATCAAGGTGCAGATGATGACCGCCTGGCAGGCTGTGAATGCTAATCGGCAAGTCCTCCAGCAAGGCCCGATGAGCACTGAGCAAGCCGTCCTCAGCCAGCACCAGCAGGCTCGGACAACGGATGCGCCGGGCAAAAGCCAGCGCCTGTTCAGGTGTGAAACGCACTGCGGTGGGCAGCGTCAGACGGCTGTCACTGCGCCAGGTGTAACCGCCCGGTACCGCCATCAAGCCACGTTGGGCGAGCAATTGGGCCGCTTCGCGGCTGACCGGCAAACGGCCACTCATGCGTGCCTGAATGGCCCGCTCCGGATCGCTGTACACCGGTTTTTTCTTGTCGCCCAAAGCCAGTCGCGCAAGCAGCGCTTCGCCCAGCCGCTCAGGGGCCTGCCCGTCTTCGTCGGTCAATGGCAACAGGCCGTCGATCAACGCCAGGCGCTCGACACGCTCGGGCAAGGCGCCGGCCAGCAATACCGAAATGATCGCCCCCAACGAATGCCCCAACAGCGAGAAGCGCTGCCAGCCCAGTTGCCCGGCGACCAGTAAGACGTCTTGCACGTAGTCTGCCAGGTGATACCCGACCCCGGCCGGCCGGTGATCAGAGTGGCCATGCCCGGCCAGGTCCAGGGCGACGATGCGCAGCCCCGGCAAGGCCGGCGCCAGCCGCGCAAAGCTGTTGGCGTTGTCCAGCCAGCCATGCACGGCAATCACCGGCTGGCCATCTTCTGGACCGAACAGGTGCGCGGCCAGCTCGATATGGCCGAGGTTGATGCGTATTTCTTCGACGAGCGGGTTCATGGCTGGCCTGCGTGGTTATTCCAGCGGGTAAACAGGGTTTTTAGCATGTGCGCCGTCTGATCAGGGTGTTCAAGGGGAAACATGTGCCCACCGGGCATCGACAGGTATTCACCGTGGCGCAGCCGGCGGACCTGCAGGCCATGGCGCGGCATGACCACCCTGCTCTGTTGGCCGCGGACCATCGCCAGCGGCACTTCAAGCTGGCGCGTAGGCCGCGGGCTGGTGTGCGGGATGCTGCGGTAGATACTGATCTCGGTGGCCGGATCAAAACGCAGGGTCAACTTTTCGCCGTCGGCGCGCAAACCATGGCGCAGGTAAGCTTCGAAACATTCGGGGTCGAAACGGCGGAACAGACTTTTGCTGGCAAAGTAGGCGCGTGCGGCCTCCAGACTGTCAAAGTCCTCGCGTCGCCCCAGGGTGCGACCAGCAGGCGTGATCCGGTCGATGAACCCCAGCCGCTTGGCGGCGCGGATCATCCATCGATCGGCCAGGCCCAGCACTGGCGAATCGAGCATCACCACGCCACGGTACAGCTCGGGGCTGCGTAACGCGGCATGAAAGTGCAACAGGCCGCCCAGTGAATGGCCAACACCCCAGACCGGTCCCGGCTGCTCGCGCAGATGATGCAGCAGCTCATCAACCAGGTTCAGCCAGTTTTCATTGACCGGAAAACGCGGATCATGGGCATGCTGTTCAAGATGGGCTACGGCGAACTCTGGCGCCAGGGCGGCGAACAGCTTGCCATAGGTGGCCGAGGGAAAGCCGTTGGCGTGGGCGAAGAACACCTGTTGCGACATGTCAGCACACTCGTGGCCGGGTCAATGGCGATGATTTTGCGCAGCGCTGCAGTGGCCGGGCAATGATCGTAAGTGACATCACCAAGGGTACTTTGGCCACTGTTCAAACAAGCTGAATCATTGCCCTGTACGGCAGACACACACATTTCAGCGTGCCGGCGGCTCCTGGCCATGAGGCACCACGGCAACGGTCAGGCGCGAAATACAGCACAGCTTGCCTTCATCGTTACTCAGACGAATGTCCCAGACGTGGGTGGTGCGGCCAATGTGTACCGGACGCACCACGCCGGTCACCCGGCCGCTGCGCACACCCCGCACGTGGTTGGCATTGACCTCAAGGCCGACGCAGAAGAACTTCGCCGTGTCGATCACCAGATAACTGGCCATCGACCCAAGGGTTTCTGCCAGCACCACTGAAGCACCGCCGTGCAACAGGCCGAACGGCTGATGAGTGCGCTGATCCACCACCATGCTGGCGGTCAGCGTGTCATCAGTGAAGGCTTCAAAGCGGATATCCAGCGACGTGGCGATGGTGTTGGCACCGGCGGCATTGATCCGGTCGATCTGGGGCGTTTCACGCCATAGGCTCATGGTTGCTCCTTGCTTGGTAAGGGATCTGACGCACTCAGACGTGGTGGACGTTGCGCAACTGCAGAGCACCGGCCAGGACGAACTCACCATCCAGTTGCGCCAGGCTGGCCGTGTTCATCGGCTCGGCGTCCTGCACGCTGCCGTGCACCAGCAAACCGATCAGGCTACCCACCAGCGGCTGATGACTAACCAGCAGCACCTCGTCCAGCTCCAGCGCGGCGATCTGACGCAAGGCTTCATCAGGACGAACATCGGGGGTCAGCCAATCGACGGTAACACGCGGGATGTCCGCCGTGAGGACACCTTGCAGCACATCGGCGGTCTGTTGGGCACGCACATACGGGCTGACCAGAATACGCTGCAGCCCCCGCCCCTCAAGATGGCGGGCACTGCTGCGCACCTGCTGGCGGCCTTCGGCAGTCAGCTCGCGCTCGGCATCGCTACGGGCCTGATGCTGAGCCTGGCCGTGGCGCAAGACCCACAGCTTCATAGTTTCGGTTCCTCATCGCGAACCGGATGAGCAGCGGCCGGAACCTTGTGCGGGGCCTCGCCTTCAGGCGCACGCGGGGTTGGCCAGTCAGCGAACGGCCAGGGCTTCTGGTCGCTGTGGAAGGTGCCAAACCGGCCGATCTGGGCAAGGAACTGACTCAGGCTGTCGCCGAAATCCATCAGGCTGGCGCTCGGTGCACCGTAGAACAGCCGGTAGCCCAATTGCAGCAACACCACACCGGCCAGCACGATCTCGGCCAGTTGCCAGACCACCAGATACACCAGCATCCACAGCACACGCAGTGCGATGGATTCACGTTTGAAATTGGATTCGCTCAAGACCTTCTCCCTGATCAGTATGGATTTCAATTGAAACCGGTTGTGGAAATGAAGTCGACATCGGTCTTTGGCTCGCCGCGCATCAACACTTCGATCACCTGCGCCAGGGTCCGCCCCTCGAACAGGATGGCATGCAGGCCGGCCACCAGCGGCATGTAGACCTTTACTTCCTGAGACTTGGCCTTGAGCACCTTGAGGGTATTGACCCCTTCGGCCACTTCGCCCAGGCGGCTGACCGCCTCGTCAAGGCTCAGGCCTTGACCCAAGGCAAAACCGACCTGGTAGTTACGGCTCTTGGGCGAGGAACAGGTGACGATCAGGTCGCCCACCCCGGCCAGGCCCAGAAAGGTCATCGGGTTGGCACCCTGGCTGACCGCAAAGCGGGTCATCTCGGCCAGCGCGCGGGTGATCAGCATACTCTTGGTGTTTTCACCCATGCCCAGCGCCACGGCCATGCCGGAAACAATGGCATAAACGTTTTTCAGCGCCCCGCCCAACTCTACGCCAAACCGGTCGTTGCTGGCATAGACGCGGAACGTCGGCCCGTGCAGGGCAGCCTGGACCTCCTGACACAAGGCTTCGTCTTCGCTGGCCACCACCGTGGCGGTCAGCGCGTGCTCAGCGATTTCCCGGGCCAGGTTAGGGCCAGACAACACGCCAATGCGGGCTTTGGGCACGATTTCTTCGAGAATCTGGCTCATCAGCTTGAATGTCTGAGCTTCGATGCCCTTGGTCAGGCTGACCAGCATCTTGCCAGTCAGGCGCTCGACATGTTCGGCCAGTACCGAACGCAGGGCGCTGGAAGGCAAGGCGACAAAGATCAGCTCGCTGCCTTCCAGGGTTGCGGTCAGGTCGGTGACCGGCTCGACACCCGGCAACACCTTGATGCCTTTGAGGTAGCGCGGGTTCTCACGGTGCAGGCGGATCGCCTCGGCCTGCTCGGGATCACGCATCCACTGACGGACCTGATGACCGTTCTGCGCCAACAGATTTGCGATGGCGGTGCCGAAGCTGCCGCCACCAAGAACCGCTACAGGTTGCAGTGTGCTCATAAACCAATCCATCCAGGGCCATTGATCTGGCGATGGGGCATTATACGGAGCGTTACCGTGGCGGCCAGCGCCAAACAAGGCAAAGCATCGGCCGCTACTGCCCCGGTTGAGACATCAGCACAGCACAAGTTCCATGAAAAGCCTGTGAATCTTGGTTACCATGCGCGCAACGCACGGAGATCGCGGCAACAGGCCAGTATGTTGTCGGCAAGGCATGGGGTAAATGGACGCGTCACAAGAGTTTGCAACGCCTCAAGGGCGTCGGTCATGAAATTGCATCAGTGGGATATCAACACCCGTACCCAGGTCATCAGCCTGGGGCCGGCCCTGTTGTTGACGGTGCTGCTGACTGCGTTCTTCACCTTCGTGCGCTTGCAGGACTTGCGCGAAGAGCTCAATCACACCGGCCAGTTGATCGCCAATCAGCTGGCGCCCGCCGCCGAACGTGGCGTATTGAATGACGACGAAGAATCGCTCAAGGCACTGACCCGTGCCACCTTGTCGATGCCCAGCGTGCAGTACGTCGAGATTCAGGACAGCAGCAACAATCCGCTGACCCACGTCCAGCAAGCCGAAGACCCGACGGGCAACAAGCGTCAGCTGGAGATTTTTCAGGCCCCGATTCATTTCACCGCGCCCAGTGCCGCCATTGACGCCAAGCCGGTGTTTACCGCTGGCAACGAGGGGTATCTGGGCCGGGTGCTGGTAGGGATGTCCCGCGACACCTTCAACCAACGCCAGCAGGAGATTTTGTTCAAGGCCGGTTTGCTGGCGTTCGCCGCGCTGCTGTTCACGTTCTTGCTGGCCCGCGGCCTGGCGCTGAGCCTGTCGCGCCCGATCAGCGAAATGGGCGAAGTCGTCAAGGCCATCCAGAAGGGCGACTATCACACGCCACTGCCGGTCACCGACGACGCTGAACTCGGGGCCTTGGCCCGGCACATCAACAACCTGGCCGCCAACCTGGAACAAGCCAGCCTGGAGCAACAACACTCCATGGCGCAGCTGATTCATACTCGCGAGCAGGCCGAGCAAGCCAACAAGGCCAAGTCGGACTTCCTGGCGATGATGAGCCACGAGTTGCGCACCCCCATGAACGGTGTCCTGGGCATGCTGCAATTGATGGAGACCACGACGATGACCGCCGAGCAGGCCGAATATACGACACTGGCCGCCGAGTCCACCGAGCACCTGCTCAAGGTCATCAACGACATTCTCGACTTCTCGCGTATCGAGCGCGACGCCCTGCAAATCGAAGGTATCGCCTTCAACATCGCCGAGCTGATCCAATCCTCGACCCAAGCCTTCAACCCCACCGCACAGCAACAGGGGCTGGTCCTTGATCTGCAACTGCAAGCGGGCATCGAACAGCTGGAGGTGCTCGGTGATCCGACCCGCATCCGCCAGATTCTGGTCAACCTGATTGGCAATGCGCTGAAATTCACCGAGATCGGCGGGGTGCGCGTAGAAGCTGGCTGGCGGGCTCTGGACGGTGACCAAGTGCGGATAATCTGTACGGTGCACGACAGCGGTATAGGTATTCGCGCCGACCGGCTTGAGTCGATGTTCAATGCCTTTCAGCAGGCCGACAGTTCCATCTCCCGTCGTTATGGCGGTACCGGCCTGGGGTTGTCGATCGCCCGGACCCTGGCCGAGCGCATGGGTGGCAGCCTGCATGCCCATAGCGAAGAAGGCGCAGGTTCCGTGTTTACCCTGGAATTGAACCTGCCGCGCACCACCGGCAGTCAGGCGCAGCACTCCCCCACCGTGGTCAACACCGCAGAACTGAACGGCGAACGCTGCGTATTGCTGGTTGAAGACAACCCGGTCAATCGCACGGTAGTCGAGGCGATGCTGCACAGCCTGGGCTTCAGTGTCGACGTCGCGGTGGATGGCGCCGAGGCGGTGTACAAAGCCCAGGCCGCTCATCACGCCGTGATTCTCATGGACTGCCGGCTGCCGATCATGGACGGTTACGAAGCCACCCGTCGGATTCGTCAGATCGAGGGTCTTGAACAGGTGCCAATCATCGCCCTGACCGCTAACGCATTGCACGGTGATCGCGATGCGTGCCTGCAGGCCGGGATGAATGACTACTTGTCGAAACCGTTCAAACAGGCTGATTTGCACCAGGTTTTACTGCGTTGGCAAGCCTTTCAACCACTTGCGACTGGCGATAAATGATAAATTGCGGCAGTCTTGGCAGCTTGTTCGGCAATGGATATCGGTCGGACGAAGATTTTCAGTGTACAGGTGTACATTCATCGCACCGGCACTGTGACTTTCATTACAACGCAACAGTCTATGACTAGGCTGCCGGACAATGTCCTGGCGAAAACGTCCGTCAGGACTGGCGCGTGGGCCCGATCGGCCAGCGTCGCAAGTGAACATTTTGAGGAGCTCGCATGACCAAACAACACGCCTTTACCCGGGAAGACCTGCTGCGCTGCAGTCGTGGCGAGCTGTTTGGCCCAGGTAACGCGCAACTGCCCGCCCCCAACATGCTGATGGTCGATCGTATTACCCACATCAGTGAAGAAGGCGGCAAGTACGGCAAGGGTGAGTTGGTCGCCGAGCTGGATATCACCCCCGACCTGTGGTTCTTTGCCTGCCATTTCGAAGGTGACCCGGTGATGCCTGGCTGCCTGGGTCTTGACGCCATGTGGCAGTTGGTTGGCTTCTATCTGGGCTGGCAGGGCAATCCTGGCCGTGGTCGTGCCCTGGGTTCTGGCGAAGTGAAGTTCTTCGGCCAGGTTCTGCCGACTGCCAAGAAGGTCACCTACAACATCCACATCAAGCGCACCATGCGCGGCAAGCTGGTTCTGGCAATCGCCGACGGCACCGTGAGCGTTGATGGTCGCGAAATCTACAGCGCCGAAGGTTTGCGTGTCGGCCTGTTCACCTCTACTGACAACTTCTAAGGGTACCCGCATGCGCCGCGTCGTTATCACTGGTCTGGGCATCGTTTCGTGCTTGGGCAATGACAAAGACACCGTCTCCGCCAACCTGCGTGCTAACCGCCCTGGCATCCGATTCAACCCGGAATATGCCGAAATGGGTCTGCGTAGCCAGGTTTCCGGCTCCATCGACCTCAACCTCGAAGAACTGATCGACCGCAAGGTGTTCCGCTTCGTGGGCCACGCTGCTGCCTACGCCTACCTGGCCATGGCCGACGCCATCAAGGACTCGGGCCTGACCGAAGAGCAGGTTTCCAACCCGCGCACCGGTCTGATCGCAGGTTCCGGCGGTGCTTCGACCCTGAACCAGATGGAAGCACTGGATATCCTGCGCGAGAAAGGCGTCAAGCGTGTAGGTCCGTACCGCGTGACCCGCACCATGAGCAGCACCGTTTCGGCGTGCCTGGCCACACCGTTCAAGATCAAGGGCCTGAACTACTCGATCGCCTCGGCCTGCGCCACCAGCGCCCACTGCATCGGGACTGCCATGGAGCAGATCCAGATGGGCAAGCAGGACATCGTGTTCGCCGGCGGCGGTGAAGAAGAGCACTGGAGCCAGTCGTTCCTGTTCGACGCCATGGGCGCATTGTCCAGCAAGCGTAACGACACCCCGGAAAAAGCCTCGCGCGCCTACGACAACGACCGTGATGGCTTCGTCATCGCTGGCGGTGGCGGCATGGTCGTGGTCGAAGAGCTGGAGCACGCTCTGGCCCGTGGCGCCAAAATTTACGCCGAAATCGTTGGCTACGGCGCCACTTCCGATGGTTACGACATGGTTGCCCCGAGCGGCGAAGGCGCGATCCGCTGCATGCAGCAGGCGCTGTCGACCGTCGACACCCCGATCGACTATCTCAACACCCACGGCACCTCGACTCCGGTCGGCGACGTTGCCGAGATCAAGGGTGTGCGTGAAGTGTTCGGCGACAAGGCTCCGGCCATCAGTTCGACCAAGAGCCTGTCGGGCCACTCGCTGGGCGCCGCTGGCGTTCACGAAGCGATCTACTGCATGCTGATGATGGAAGGCAACTTCATTGCCGGCTCCGCCAACATCGACGAGCTGGACCCGGCGGTCGCTGACCTGCCGATTCTGCGCGAGACTCGCGAAAACGCGAAGATCGACACCGTGATGAGCAACAGCTTCGGCTTTGGCGGCACCAACGCCACGCTGGTACTGAAACGCTGGCAGGGCAAGTGATCGTCTAAGTTGCACGCAACATGAACAAGGCCAGTCACTGACTGGCCTTTTTCTTTGCCGAAAATGTTAAGCGCCGCACACCCGGCTGCTCCCACAAAGGCATGCGGCGCTTATCTGAACAGTATTGGCTTTAGCCGCCAAGCTTGCGCGCCAGGTATTCGCGCAGAAACTCAACCGTGACCCTGACCTTGGCCGAGTTGATCAGTGGCGAGGTATACACCGCCCAGATATCGGCATCCTGCCGGTAGCCCGGCAATACCTGCAGCAACCGGCCGGCTTCCAGATCGGCCTGCACATCCCACATTGAGCGCAGCAGGATACCGCGGCCATCCAGGCACCATTGGCGGGCGATTTCGCCGTGGTTGGTGGACAGGCTGCCAGTGACCTTGACGGTTTGCGCGCCTTGCGGGCCTTGCAGATGCCAGATCCCGAACGGTCGGTCGCGCTCTTTGATCAGCAGGCAGTCATGGTTGGTCAATTCTGCCAGGCTGCCCGGCGTGCCTTGACGCTCCAGGTAGGTCGGGCTGGCGCACAGCACCCGCCAGTTACGAGCCAGATGCCGGGCACGCAGGTGCGGGGCAATCTGGTCGCCAACGCGAATGTCCAGGTCCACCCCCTCATCGATCAGGTCCACCAAACGATCCTGGATGTCCAGGCGAATATCCAGTTGCCGATAGCGCGCCGCCAGTTCCGACAACGCCGGGGCCACCAGCCGCCGGCCAAAGCCTTGGCTACTGATCACCCGCAGCACGCCACTGGGCTCTGCGTGCCGGACAGCGACCTCTTCACTCATCTGCTGCACCGACTCAAGAATAGTCCTGGCCCAGTCATAGACCCGTTCGCCATCCTCGGTGATCGACACCTGACGTGTCGAGCGATGCAGCAATTGCACGCCCATGCCCTGCTCCAGCAGCTTGATGCGCTTGCTTACATAGGCTGGCGACATGCCCAGTTCACTGGCTGCCGCTATAAAGCTGGCGCGCCGGGCAACATGGACAAACACGTTCAGGTCATCAAGTGCGGGCAGATTATTCACAGCTCGTGTTCCTTCAATTCATATCTACGCGGATTATCACCTATTCGTAAGCCGATAGGATGAGCCCATTCCCTCAAACCTGGAGAGCGACATGAATAACAAGACTCTGCGCATTGCTGCGATCGCTGGCGACGGCATCGGCCTGGAAGTGCTACCCGAAGGCGTACGCGCGGTACAGGCAGCGGCTGACCGGTATGGTATCGCCCTGCAGTTCGAGTATTGTGAGTGGGCCAGCTGCGATTACTACCTGGCCCACGGCCAGATGATGCCGGACGACTGGCGTGAACAACTGTCCGGCTTCGATGCGATCTTCTTCGGCGCGGTGGGCTGGCCTGACAAAGTCCCGGACCACATTTCGCTGTGGGGCTCGTTGCTCAAGTTCCGCCGCGAGTTCGATCAGTACGTCAACTTGCGCCCGGTGCGCTTGTTCCCCGGTGTCCCCTGCCCGCTGGCTGGCCGCCAGGCCGGTGAGATCGACTTCATGGTGGTGCGCGAGAACACCGAGGGCGAGTATTCATCGCTGGGCGGCATCATGTTCGAAAACACCGCTAACGAGTTCGTTATCCAGGAATCGGTGTTCACCCGCCGCGGCAGCGATCGCATTCTCAAGTACGCCTTCGAACTGGCCAGCCAGCGACCGCGCAAACACGTCACCTCAGCGACCAAGTCAAACGGCATGGCGATCAGCATGCCGTACTGGGACAAACGCACTGAAGCCATGGCCAGCCATTATCCCCACGTCAGCTGGGACAAACAGCATATCGACATCCTCTGCGCACGCTTTGTGCTGCAACCGGAGCGCTTCGATGTGGTGGTAGCCACCAACCTGTTCGGTGACATCCTCAGCGACCTGGGCCCCGCGTGCACCGGCACCATCGGCATCGCACCATCGGCCAACCTCAACCCGGAGCGCCATTTCCCGTCGCTGTTCGAACCGGTACATGGCTCGGCCCCGGACATTGCCGGGCGCAACATTGCCAACCCGGTGGCGATGATCTGGTCCGGCGCATTGATGCTCGATTTCCTGGGCCACCGTCAGGCTCATGACGATATCCTGCGGGCCATCGAACAGGTGATCGCCAGCGGCGAAGTGACCCCGGACCTGGGCGGCACAGCCTCGACCCAGCAGATGGGCAATGCCGTGGTGCGGGCACTGGGCTGAGCTTCAGCTCGACATACAGCGGGCTTGTAAATGGCGGCAATCGTTGCTGCGCGATTGATGACGCGATCGACGTCAGTCCCGAGCCCCCAGCAGGGCACTGACACTTGAGGTCAGTGCCTGCAAGGCAAAGGGTTTGGTCAGCACTGCCGTGGCCGTCGTCAGCGGGCTGTCACCCAGCACATGAGGCAGCGTATAGCCGGTCATGAACAGCACGGGCAAAGCCGGTCGAACCTTACGCCCGGCTTCGGCCATCTGCCGGCCATCCAGCCCACCGGGCAGGCCGATGTCGGTGACCAGCAAATCGATGCGCGTGTCAGAGCGCAGCAGCTGCAAGCCGGCGAGGCTGTCGGCCGCTTCGATCACCACATACCCATGACTGCCGAGGATCTCGCTGACGAACAGCCGTACCGAGGACTCATCATCAACCACCAGCACGGTCTGGCCGGCACCGGCCAGCGGCACTTCATCGCTCACCGGTGGATGACCTGGCGCCTCGGCCTGGGCGGCGCAGCCGGGCAATTGCAGATAGACCCGGGTGCCCTTGCCCTGCTCTGACTGGATGCGCACCTGCCCACCGGACTGCTTGGCGAACCCATAGACCATCGACAGGCCGAGGCCCGTTCCGGCACCGACCGGTTTAGTGGTGAAAAACGGCTCGAACGCCTTGGACAGGGTTTGCTCACTCATCCCGACCCCGTTGTCTGCCACACAGATGGTCAGGTAGGTACCCGGCACCAATTCTGCGTCCAGCTCGGCACCGGACTCCAGCACTTGATTGAAGGTCTTGATCGAGATGACGCCGCTACCGCTCGGCATGGCATCGCGGGCGTTGATGCACAGGTTCAGCAGGGCATTCTCCACCTGCGCAGGGTCAACCATGCAGGTCTTCAAGGCGGCTGCCAGCTCGACCTTGAGCTTGATCGAAGGCCCGGCAGTGCGCCGAATCAACTCTTCCATGCCACTGATCAAACCGTTCACATCGGTGTGCACCGGCACCAGCGTCTGGCGCCGGGAAAAAGCCAGCAACCGATGGGTCAAGGCCGCGGCACGCTGGGCCGCGCCCTGGGCGACAGACAGATAGCGCTCCAGATCGGCGCTGCGCCCCTGACTCAGGCGCAGTTTCATCAAGTCCAGGCTGCCGCTGATGCCGGCCAGCAGGTTATTGAAATCGTGGGCGATGCCACCGGTCAATTGCCCGACCGCTTCCATTTTCTGGGCCTGACGCAATGCCTCTTCAGCCGCCTCACGCTCGGCAATCGCTTGACCGATGCGCGCCTCAAGCGTGCGGTTGAGTTCCAGCAATGCCGACTCGGCGTTCTTTCTTGCGGTGACATCCATCGACGAGCCGATCAGGCCGATCACCTCGCCGTCGTCATTGAGCAACGGCGCCTTGATCGACAGCCAGAACGTCGCCGAGCCATCGGGCATGTCGACCTGCTCTTCGATCTGTTCGACCCGCCGGCCATGCATGATGCGCTGATCGGTGGCCATCACCTGTCGCGCCTGGTCTTGGTCTTCGAGCACCTCCAGGTCCGTCTTGCCCAGATAGAACTCTGGCGGCTTGCCGATCAATTGGGTGGCACCGTGGTTGGCGACCAGCAACCGCCCCTCAAGGTCCTTGGCATACACCACCCCAGGTACGGCAGCGGCGAAGGTACGCAACAAGGCCGACATCCGGTCACGCTCGGCCTCGGCGGCGCGGCGCGACTCAATATCCATCAACACCCCCGGAAAGCGCACTGCCTGCCCTTGAGGGTCAAGCTCGGCGCGGCCGTTGGCCTCGACCCAGCGATAGCAGCCATCGTCCTGGCGGACCCGATACTCACAACGGAACGCGCCGCCACAAGCCATCGCGGCCTCGATGTCAGCCGATACCCGCTCCCGATCCTGCGGATGAATCGAGGAAAACGCCTCGGTAATCGCGATGCCTGCGGCGCAGCGCTCGGCAGCCAGCCCGAATGTGCGGGCAAAACGCTCATCGGCGGTTACACAGTCGTTGGGAATGTCCCAGACCCAGGTGCCAATAATCGCCCCGGCATCCAGCGCCAATTGCAGGCGTTCAGCCGCATCGGCAGGAAATCCGCGCCTTACCGGCGGTGCGGCCGGGAGTGCTTCAGGGGGGGGCGTTCGGCGGGTCTGATCCATAAGGGTCTCGATGATCACGTGCACATCGGGTTTGGGGCGTCATTCAAGCAACATTGACAGCAATATCAACGAAATGTCCGCTCAGTCGGCGCGCAGATTACACGCAGTAGCGCATTGGGTCGCCCTTGTAGCTGCTTGCGCCCAGAAATGCTCCAATAGCAGGCTTGTCAATCGCACTGCCAAGGACACCTTCTTTAATGTCACAAGCCACTGACAACGACTTCTATGACCGCGCCGACGCGCATATCAACCTTTCCAACGAACAACTCGGCGCCTGTGACAATCCCGGCGCGGTGAGCGCATCGATGATGTTCGCCGCTACGCGCTTCAACACCTGGGTCAGCGCGCGCGGGTTCAAATCCGGCGAAGAAATGGCCCAGGCCCGCGAGCAAATGCTCAAGTACTTCTGCGAGCAGTACCAGATGATGCTCGAAGACAACCTCGATGATTACATCAATAACTTTGATCACTACATGGCCGGGCAAAAAACCTGACAGGCTTTATGTTTCGTGCCTCGCTATCGGCATCGATACCGGACCTCAATAGCCCCTTTAACGGCCGATAACGGCGGCAACAGCCTCAGATCGGCAACGGCCGCCCGGCAATCACCTGCTTCATCACCAGAGTCGACATCACCCGCTGCACATTGGGCAGCGAGGTGAGTTGCTCGTCATAGAGTCTCTGGAACGCGGGCAAGTCGCGGGTGATGACGTGCAGCAGGTAATCCGGATCACCGAACAGCCGCTGCGCCTCGACCACCTGAACAATATCCAGCAGCGCCGTTTCAAACGCCGCAACCGCTTCACGCGTGCCTTCCTTGATGTTGACATCCTCCCCGGCCTGAAGGCCAGAGATTCCTACGGTGCTCAGGCGCGGCATCGAGCCGCCCCCGAGTCGCTTCGGTGGGTTCCTGCTGCTGGCGCCATGACCTCTGCGCTCACTTCACAGGCTAACCGGGCGTGTCCCGCCCTTAGTACATTGATCGCGCCGACCACATCGGCGTTGCCTTCAAAACCACATCCCACGCACCTGAACAGCGCTTGCGTCTGGCGGTTGGCCGCCGACACATGGCCGCAACAAGGGCACGTGCGGCTGGTATTCTGCGGCGGCACGGCAATCAGCCAGCCGCCGCGCCACGCCAGCTTGTAGTCCAGTTGCCGGCGGAGCTCGAACCAGCCCTGATCGAGGATGGCCCTGTTCAGGCCAGACTTGGCCCGAACGTTTCTTCCCGGCGCCTCGGCCGTGCCTGCCGCCGACCTGGACATATTTCGTACCTGCAAGTCCTCGATACACACCATCGCGTGGTTTTGGCTGATCGTGATCGAGCACTTGTGCAGGTAGTCGCGGCGGGCATTGCCGATGCGGGAGTGAATGCGCTGGAAGTCGTTACATGCTGCTCTTGAGCCATGAGCCAGGAAGACGACATTAGGCGCCGACGGCACGGTGTTTTCAAGATGCATGCCCATGGGGTCTTTGTAACGAAATACCGCCGTAGAAGGGCATCTGTGTCGCCGTGTTACTGCGCTTCATCCTGTGGCGGTGCGTACATCGAACAGTTGCAGTAGGCACCCCACTGCAACCAGGGACGGCTACGCCGTCCGCGCTATCCTTCCCCGCCCTGAACGGCGGGGCTTATCGCGCCTTGATGGTCACAGGTCTCTCTCAAACTGCCGTGGCCAGTCTTTGCGGGTAAACACCTGTCCATGGTCGCGCAAGCGCCGCACCTCATCCAGATCCAGCTCACAGATCAGCCACTGGCTCGCCGACGGACACAACGCCTCGCTCTCGGCAATCACGCCATTGGCCGGCATGCCGTAATCGGATGGCACGTACAACGCTGCACGGCCGATGTTTTCGTCAAGCGCCGGCGACCAGGGCGCCAGGCCGACGGTGGGTGCTTGCAGTACCGCGATCTGGCTCTCCAGCGCCCGCGCCTGGGCGCCGATACGCACCCGGAAAAAGCCCGCTTCGGTGTCGGTGCAGCTCGGCGCCAGGATCAGGTCGGCACCGGCTTCGGCCAGGCTACGCGCCAGCAGCGGGAATTCGTTGTCATAGCAGATCAGGATGCCGAGCTTGCCCAGTGCGGTATCGAACACCTTAAGGCCCGAGCCGGCGCTGATGTTCCATTGTTCGCGCTCGAAGCGGGTCATCATCAGTTTGTCCTGGCTGCCCAGGCAACCGTGCGGGCCGAACAGCCAGGCACGATTGCGGTACTGGCCGTCCTCGTCCAGCACCGCCACGCTGCCCGGTTGCAGGTAGACATTCAGGCGCCGGGCGAGGCTTTCGCACAGTTCCAGCCAGCGTGGTAACAGCGGCTGGATGTCAGCGATCGAGGCATGCAGGTCACTGCGTTGCGCAGCGGGTAATTGCCCGGACAACACCAGCCCGGCGTACTCGGGCAACAGCAGCAACTGCGCGCCCTGCCCGGCTGCAGCTTCGCAGAGTTCGGTGAGGTGGGCGGCATAGGCATCCCAGCTTTGCAGCAGGTCAATATGGTACTGGCAGGCAGCAACCTTGATCATCAGACAAGCTCCTTCAACCAGAACGACATGGGTTTGCCCGATTCCTCGGTTTCATCCAGGTCGCGCCAGTGATATTCAGTGTGCAGCTCAGGGTGATGGCGGTAGCCACGCCGGGTCCAGAAAGCGTCCAGCGGCTGATAGCCGGCCGGGCGCCGGGGGTGATCCTGCGGACGCTGCACAGCGCAGAACGCGCACCATTCAAACCGCCCCAGCCGCCGGGCATGGGCTTCGCGCTCCTGGAAGAACCGCACCCCCAGGCCGCGACCGCGCCAGCCCGGCAACACCACCGACTCGGCGCAGTAGAAAATCTGCCCGGTGTTCCAGCCCGCCGCCACGAACGGCCGCTGAAACTGCTCGGTCTCATCCGCCAGCGGCAAGCCCGTCGACGCGCCGACGACCCGGCCCTGGTCACGCACCAGTACACAGACACTGTCGGGGCTGCGCAGGTAGGTCGACAGGTACTCGGCCTCGTAAGCCAGGTCGCCGTCATACAGGTACGGAAACTCGCGAAATACACTGATGCGCAGTTGCGCCAGCTCGTCGATGCAGGGCTCTAGCTGTGGCCCTTTGAGCAATTGAATGTCCATGCTGAGCGTTGCCCACCAAGAAAGTGACGCTGACGGATATGCCAGCGCAGGGCGCAGAACTTATCATGAGCCCCGCTGCCCCCGTCAACGCACCCTATAAGGAACAGCCCGATGAACACCACCGAACTGATTCAGGCCTACTACGCCGCTTTTAACGCCGGCGACATGCCTGCTTTTCTGGACCTGCTGGCCGAAGACGTGGTGCATGACATCAATCAGGGCGAGCGGCAGATGGGCAAAGCCACCTTTGCCACGTTCATGAACAAGATGAACCGTTGCTACCGCGAGCGCCTGAGCGACATCGTGGTCATGGTCAACCACGACGGCAGCCGCGCTGCTGCCGAGTTCGTGGTGCACGGTGAGTACCTGGCCGACGACGAAGGCCTGCCACCGGCCAACGGTCAGAAATACGTGTTGCCGGCCGGTGCATTTTTCTACATCAAGGCCGGCAAAGTGGCGCGGATCAGTAACTACTACAACCTCAATGACTGGATCGAACAGGTTGGCTGAAGCCAGCACTGCGGTGCGTTGATCGTAGGGATTGGCGTACCGCGCAACTAACCAGAAGCGCCTGTTAATCAGGTCACCAGTGGCACACCGACATAACTTTGGCGTCAGAATTGAAGATCGGTTAGTTGACTAACGATTAAACGATCCAGCATTGAAGAGTATCGGCCTGGTACTTCTCTTGGAGAAAATAAAGTTGCGCTGACAGGCACGCCAAGGATAAATTCAAAAGCCTGTCCCCCCCACAAAACACCTGCAATCAGGAGCCGCCATGCATCAACCTGTACCTCCTGTGCAGTACACCCCACCGGGCCTCGACTGGCTTGAACTGCAGGCGATCAACGAAGTGGAGGGCCTGAGCAATGTATTGCAACTGGTGCTCTTGCTCACCGGCCTGAAGTTTGCCGCGATTGGCAAGTTCAATGAGGAAAACTGGGTCGCCTATATCGTTAACGATGAAATGCACCTGGGCCTGGAGCCCGGTTCCACCATCCCAAACGAAGTTGCCATCTGCACTAAGGTGATGCAGGAGCATACCCCGCTGATCATGCCACGCATCAGCGACGACCCGGCTTACCGCTCGCACCCCAATGTCATCAAATTCGGCCTGCAAGCGTATATATCGATGCCGATCTTCCTTATCAACGGCGAGTTCTTCGGCACTTTGTGCGCGACCGCGCCCTATCCCGCCGATGTCTTGGGCAACGAAAAAACCCTGGACTCGATGAAACTGTTTTCGCGCCTCAGTGGCCAGCTGCTGTCGCTCAATCCCGCCCACCTTGCCTAGCTGTCGGGCTGCCTCGACAGGCTAGGCGGATCCGCCAGCCAGAACGCCGGGCAGCGACAGACCGATCAACAGCCAGCCTGACAAGGTCAGCAAGCCCAGCACCAGACGGCGAAAAAGCTGGTCGCTCATCCCCCGGTACAAACGCACGCCCAGCAGCGTCGGCACCAGCACCGCCAGCACCACCACCGCAAACAGCCCCAGCGCCTGGGCGGTCACTGTACCGCTCAGCAGATAAGTGAGCATCGTGCTGGCCTGCATCGCCAGATTAAAGCCCTGAATCACTGAGCGCTGGGTAGCCCGATCCCAGTTGTTGAGCACGGCCCACAATGCCGGGGCCGGACCACTCAAGCCCCCCAGCCCGCCCATGATGCCGCCGACCAGCCCAACACCGGCATCAGCGCGGCGGCTATTGCCAGCCAGGCGTGGCAAGTGCGCCGGGAACAGCATCAACGGGCACCACAGCACCAGCACAATCCCGACCAACAGGCGAAACCACACGGGATCGACCTGATGCAGCAACAGCACGCCCAACGGCACGCCAAGCACGCCGCCGGCAACCATAGGCCAGAGCCGGGGCAGATCGAGCTGCTTGCGCAGCGCCCCGGCGGCCAGCAGTTGCCCGGTCAGCGAGCCACAGACCACCAGCGGTCCGGTCAGGGTCGGGTCGAGCGCCCAGGCCCAGACAGCCATGGCCACCAAACCGAAGTTGGAGCCTGACAGCCCTTGGACAAAGCCGGCCAGAGCAGCGCCAAGGATGACGATCAGGATCAGCGAGTCCACCGAGTTAAAGCACCATGATCATTTCATGCCAGGCCATGCCGCCATGATCGGACGGCGAAGGCTGCACATAGCGATACCCCATATGCTCATAAAGGCCGACATGACGGTCCTTGCACATCAGGTGGATGGTCTGTTTATGCATGGCGCGCATGCGGCCGATGAACTCGTTCATCAATTGCAGGGCGTAGCCTTTGCCTTGATGCAACGGATCAACGACCACTGACATGATGACCACGTTAGGCGCATCACTGCTGTGGCCGACCAGCTCTTTGAAGGCTTCGTCGGACATCTGCACCACCTGAGCACAACCACAGTTGATGAAGCCAATGATCTGGCCCTCAGTTTCCGCAATCAGAAAACCCTCGGGGTATTGGGCGATACGCGTGGCGATCTTTTCCAGAGTGGCAGCTTCATCGCCTTCGTAGGCACTGATCTCGATCTCGTAGCAGCGGCGGGCGTCGGCGGGCGTGGCGTTACGCAAATACAGGCTGGACATTGGGTGTTCCTGAACACATCGGGCAAAGGCCAGCATGGTAGAGAAAAACCGGATGCAGGTTAATGCCAATACTGTTCAGATAAGAACTGCGGACCAGGTGGGAGCCAGCTTGCTGGCGAAGGCGGCGGCAGATCCACAGCAGATAGAGTGTTTTTACTGGCCTCTTCGCGAGCAAGCTCGCTCCCACCGGGGGCATACAGTGCTTAAAGTCGACAGTATTGGCTTTAGCCGCGAAAGCTTCGCGGCTAAAGCGGATCGCCGCCCGACCGATCCTACAAGGCTTACAGCCAGGCCTTGATCTGCTGGCTGACCGCTTCGGTGGAAATCCCGTAGCGGTCATGCAGGGTCGGCAAGGCGCCGGCGTCGAGGAAGGCATCCGGCAAGGCGATCTGGCGGAAGGTCGGCGTCACGCCGTTGCGCAGCAGCACGCCGGCCACCGCTTCACCGAGGCCGCCGATGATCGAATGGTTCTCCGCCGTGACCACCAGCCGCCCCGGTTTGCGACATTCGGCCAGGATGGTCTGCTCATCCAGTGGCTTGATGGTCGGTACGTGCAGGACCGCCACGCTGACGCCATCGGCCTGGAGTTTTTCGGCCGCTTCCAGAGCGCGCATGGTCATCAACCCCGAGGCGATCACCAGCACTTCGTTACCGGGGCGGATTACCTGGGCTTTGCCAAGCTGGAACTTGTAATCATAGCGGTCCAGCACCAGCGGCACATTGCCGCGCAGCAAGCGCATGTACACCGGCCCCTGATGCTCAGCGATGGCCACGGTGGCCTGTTCGATTTCCAGCGCATCGCAGGGGTCAACAATGGTCAGGTTGGGCATCGCACGAAAGATCGCCAGGTCGTCGGTGGCCTGGTGGCTGGGGCCGTAGCCGGTGGTCAGGCCCGGCAGGCCGCAGACGATCTTGACGTTGAGGTTCTCTTCGGCAATCGCCATGCAGATGAAGTCATAGGCGCGCCGCGAAGCGAACACCGCATAAGTGGTAGCGAACGGCACGCAGCCTTCGCGAGCCATACCGGCAGCGGCGCTCATCAGCAGTTGCTCGGCCATGCCCATCTGATAGAAGCGCTCCGGGAACGCCTTGGCGAAGATGTGCAGGTCGGTGTACTTGGACAAATCGGCGCTCAGGCCGACGATCTCCGGACGCTGGGCCGCCAGTGCTGCCAGCGCGTGACCAAAGGGTGCCGGGCGGGTCGGCTGACCTTCGGCGGCAATCGAGGCGATCATCGCGGAGGTGGTCAGGCGTTTCTTGCCGGTCTCGGTGGTGTTCTTGACGGTACTCATACGTTGCTCCCGGCGTCCAGATTCTGCAGTGCAATATCCCATTCGTGTTCATCGACCCGGATGAAATGGGTCTTCTCGCGGCTTTCCAGAAACGGCACGCCCTTGCCCATCCGGGTGTCACAAATGATCACCCGTGGCTGCGCACCAGGGTGCTGGCGGGCGGCATCGAACGCCTGGACCAGCGCGTCGAGGTCGTTGCCATCGACGCGCTGGGTGAACCAGCCGAATGCCTGCCAACGGTCGACAATAGGCTCAAAGGCCAGCACTTCACTGGAGTGGCCGTCGGCCTGCTGGTTATTGACGTCGACGATGGCGATCAGGTTGTCGAGTTTCCAGTGCGAGGCGGACATCACCGCTTCCCAGGTCGAACCCTCGTTGAGTTCGCCGTCCGACAGCAGGTTGTAGACGAACGACGCACTGTTCTTGCGTTTCAGCCCCAGGCAGGCACCCACCGCGATGCCCAGGCCATGGCCCAGCGAGCCGCCGGTGATCTCCATGCCCGGCGTGTAGGCGGCCATGCCCGACATCGGCAGCCGGCTGTCGTCGGCGCCGTAGGTTTCCAGCTCGTCCAGCGGGATGATTTGCGCTTCGATCAATGCCGCATACAGGGCAATCGCGTAATGACCGATGGACAGGTAGAAGCGGTCGCGGCCTTCCCACTCCGGCTCAGCCGGGCGCAGGTTCATGGCGTGGAAGTAGGCCACGGCCAGCAGGTCGGCGGCGCCAAGGGCCTGGCCGACATAGCCCTGACCCTGGACCTGACCCATGCGCAGGGCATGGCGGCGAATATTGTGGGCACGTTCGCCCAGGCTTGTAGCAGGTGCGGATGACAGGTTAGCGCTCATTGCGTAACTCCTTGAATCAACGATTGACCAGTGCGGCAGGCACTCGCAGCACCAGGGTGGCGCCGAACAGCAGCACCCCGGTGATCAGGTACATGCCCAGCGCACTGGAGCCGGTATTGGTGGTGATCCAGCCGATCAGGTAAGGCGAGCAGAAACCGGCCAGGTTGGCGAAGCTGTTCACCGCGGCGATACCGGCCGCAGCCGAGACCCCGCCGAGTAAGGTGGTGGGCAGCATCCAGAACAGTGACGAGGCCGAGAGAATGCCGGCGGCGGCCAGGCACAGGCTCATGACCGAGAGCAGCAGGTTGCCGCCCAGCACCGCTGCCAGGCTCAGGCCCATGGCGCCAAGGATCATCGGAATCACCAGGTGCCAGCGGCGTTCCTGATGCTTGTCGCCGCTGCGCCCGGCCAGCAGCATGGCGACGATGGCGCACAGGTATGGCAGGCTGGTCATCATGCCGATGTGCAGCGGGTCGGAGAGCCCGGCGTTGCGGATCAGGGTTGGCAGCCAGAAAGTGATCGCGTACTGGCCCATGACCACGCAGAAGTAGATCCCGGCCAGCAGCCACAGGCGCCGGTCACGGATGAACTCGCCCACGGAGGCATGAGTAACCTTCTGCCGGTTGTCTTCTTCGAGTTCCTTTTGCACCAGCTCCTTTTCCTCGGCAGTCAACCAGGTGGCCTGATGGACACCGTCCTTGAGGTAACCGAGCACCATCAGGCCAACCACCACGGTGGGAATCGCCTCGATGACAAACATCCACTGCCAGCCGGCCCAGCCATGCACACCAGCGAAGGCGTTCATGATCCAGCCCGACAGCGGCCCGCCGATCATCCCAGACAACGGAATGGCAACAAACCACAGCACGGTCATCTTGGCCCGGCGGTAGGACGGGAACCAATAGGTGAGGTACAGCAGCAGACCCGGTGCCAGCCCCGCTTCGGCAACCCCGAGCAGAAAGCGCAGCACGTAGAACTGCCAGGCGGTTTCAACGAAGGCGAACAGGCCGGAGATGATGCCCCAGGTAATCATGATCCGGGCGATCCACACCCGCGCACCGACCCGGTGCAGAATCATGTTGCTAGGCACTTCACAGAGGAAATAGCCGATGAAAAACATGCCCGCGCCCAGGCCGTAAACGGCCTCGCTAAGGGCCAGGTCGTTCATCATCTGCAGTTTGGCAAAACCGACATTGACCCGGTCCAGGTAGGCACACAGGTAGCAGAGCATCAGAAACGGCATCAACCGCCACGCGGTCTTGCGATAAGCATTGGCGCGTACGTTGGACGCCGCTTCCAGTGACAGGGTAGTCATGATGGTCTTCTCTTTATTGTTATGACCGCCCTACTGTGTACAGATCAGGTGACAAGGATTGCTCGTCGCCAAAATCTGTACGGCAGGGCTGAATATTCATGGCGGGCCGCCAGGCCCGCTGCGCTCATCAATGAATCAGCATGCCACCGTTAACGTCCAGAGTGATGCCGGTCAGGTAAGCCGACAGGTCACTGGCCAGAAACAGCGCGGCATTACCGACATCTTGCGCCTGGCCCAGACGGCCCAGCGGAATGCCGTCGATGATCGCGTGGCGGCGTTCATCCTGCATCAGGCCGCCGGTGATGTCGGTCTGGATCAGGCCGGGGGCGATGGAGTTGACTCGCACATTGTCCGGTCCCAGTTCGCGGGCCATGGCGCGGGCCAGGCCCAGTACGCCGGCCTTGGCAGCACTGTAGTGCGGGCCGCCAAAGATGCCACCACCGCGCTGGGCAGATACCGACGACATACACACGATGCTGCCGGACTTCTGCTCACGCATGGCCGGAATCACCGCTTGCGACATTAACAGTGTGCCGCGCAGGCTGACATCCAGCACTTTGTCGTAATCGCTGTGACCAATGTCGAGGGTTTTCAGGGGTTGGGTGATGCCGGCGTTGTTGACCAGCACATCGATGCGCCCGAAGCGTTCGAGCACAGTGGCTACGGCAGCGTTGACCTGGGCTTTATCGGCAACGTTGGCGGCCAGACCCAGATGGCCTTCGCCTAGGGCGGCAGCGGCGTCGCGAGCGGCAGACTCGTCAAGGTCAAGGATGACCACCCGGGCACCTTGACGCGCAAAAATTTCAGCAGTGGCCCGGCCAATACCGCGTGCCGAAGCGGCGCCAGTGATGATTGCAATCTTGTCTTGCAGCAGCATGGGGCGTTCTCCCGTTTGTTTTTATGAACTCGATTTGCAATAAATCGTGGACACAGCTTGTGCCCCACCCTGCGCCTGAGCAATAACGTGCCATTCAGCAAGCGCTGAAAAAAATTCAGCACTCAGAACCAAAATCACCGATATTTTGCCGTACCCCTGTGGGAGTGGCTTCAGCCGCGAAGGCTTCCCGGCTAAAACCAGTCACAGGGTCCCATGTTTGCCGCGCGACAGCGCGGCGCCGAGGCGTCGGGCGATCTCCTACCTCACTCGCCATCACGCCCCATTGCAATGTTGATCACTGAGAAATCCATTTATGCCCACCCCCACCGATGCCTCTCTCAATCTGCCACCCCTCAAAGCCATTCAGGCCTTCGAGCAGACCGCCCGCTTCGGTAACGTGGCACGCGCGGCCGAGCAGTTGAACCTCACGCCTTCGGCGGTCAGCCATCAACTGGCCAAGCTCGAAGCCATGATCGGCCGGCAGTTGTTTCTGCGTAACGCCCGCGGCGTGACCCTGACCCCGGTGGGCGAGCAATACCTGGCTGAGGTCTCAGGCATTCTGCACAGTTTTGCCGTGGCCACCGAACGCGCCAGCAGCGATGTCAGCCTCGATTGCCTGCGCCTGCACGCATCGCCGAGTTTCGGATTTCTGTGGTTGATGCCGCGCATCGAGCAGTTTCGCCAGAGCCACCCGGATATCCAGATCAACCTGTCGTGCTCGTACGAGTCGCTGCATTTCAGCCGCGACAAGATCGACGTGGATATCCGCCATGGCCAGCCCAACTGGCCGACGCTGGAAGTGCGCAGCGTACCCAACGAGCATCTGGCAGTGATGGCCTCACCGGCACTGCTGGCGAAGAGCCCGGTGTCTAGCCCAGAGGACTTACTGCACCGCCCGCTGGTGTTGTCTGAAGCCACTCTGGTTAACTGGCCACAGTGGTTTGCCCAGCACGGCCTGTCACGGCCCGACAGCCCCTACCCGCTGAGTTTCGACCGCTCGTATATGGCCCTCGAAGCGGCGCGCCTGGGGCTGGGTTTTGCGCTGGAAAGCACCCTGCTGGCCAGAGAATTCCTGAGCCGCGGCGAGCTGCTGGTGATCGCGCCCGAACGCCTGAGCGTGCCGGTCAGCGCCCACCACCTAGTGTTTCCCAAGGCGCATGCCGGTTTTCCAAGGGTGCGGCGCTTCTTGCAGTGGATGCAGCAGGAGCTGGGGCGGGATTTCAGCTACTGAGGGCGGTGCCTGCACGGGCAACGGTGCGCTGTGGGCGATACAGCAACCAGCGATAACAACCCAGACAAATCAGCCAGTCGATCAGCAGGGTCCACAGGTTGTGCGATAGAAAATGCGCGCCCTGCATCATCCGCCCCAAAGAGAACAGCGCCCCCAGTGCGATGGCGAACACCAGCGCGACCCGGGCGGCACCAGGTTTGCGGTCGCGCAACGCGAAAAACAGCGCCAGCAGCGAGAAGCCGGTGGCCGCGTGCCCGCCCGGCCAGCACAGTCCCGGTTTGAAACTCGGCGCGCGGTGGCTGAGCAGTGGCGTATGGGTCTCGACGCCGCCAAAATCACTCAGGCTCCAAGGGCATTGCACCTGGGTCAGGTTCTTCAAGGGCGTGATCACTGCGGTAGACAAGCCCATGGCCAGGACGATGTAACCCAGGGTCCGGCGCCAGGGCCGCAGCGCAGCCACCTTCCAGCTCAGCGCGAAGGCCACGGCAAAACCGAGTGCCAGTGCAATCACCAACTGCTTGGCGCGATCATGCAGAATCGTTTCCAGCCAATAACTGTGTGCACCGATGAAGCCCTCGCCGGGGATATAAAACAATCGGGCCAGAAAGTAATCCAGCGCAGTGGGATCGAAAATCAATAACAACAACATTAACCCGATTGGCAACCCCATTGCCAAGCGAAAGTTGAAAGGACGTGATGCCGGGACCGTTAATACATCGGCCATGAAAGATGCTCCGCAATGAGGCCAGCCATGAAAGTCCACAGCTTATAACCGGCTTCTTGCCTTTCAGGTAAAGAACCCATCAGAAAGTTGTTCGTCAGACAGCCTGCCGACAGCAAGCAAGCGGACCAGCCGCAGTTTTGACATTTTTCTCACAAACCGTTGACGCCGTGCAGACTGATTGCCGTCTAGTCTTCTCCCTGCCAACTTCCGAACGATAGCCGTAGCCACGGCGGACTGCGCATAACACAACCGACAATGAAAATATTAGTAATCGAAGATAACCGTGATATTCACGACAACCTGGTGGAGTTTCTGCAACTCAAGGGGCATCAGGTCGAAAGCGCGCTCGACGGCCTGAGCGGGCTGCATCTGGCAGCGACCAAGGCGTTCGATGCGATCATTCTCGACATCATGCTGCCCGGCATCGACGGCAACCGCATCTGCCATAGCCTGCGCCAGCACTCGCGCTCGGATGTCACCATCCTGATGCTCAGTGCCCGCGACACGCTGGAAGACCGCCTGGTGGGGTTCTCGGCCGGCGCCGATGATTACGTGACCAAGCCCTTTGCCATGGCCGAAGTGCTGGCGCGCCTGGAAGCCATCACCGCCCGCCGCCAAGGCACTGGCAACCGGGTTTTGAGCGTGGCCGACCTGACCTACGACCTCGACACCCTGGAGGTGTCACGCGCCAACGCCGTGCTGAAACTCAACCCGACCCACTTGAAACTGCTGGAGCTACTGATGCGCCGCAGCCCGCATCTGGTCCCGCGCAAAGAGCTGGAACTGGCCCTGTGGGGCAACGACACGCCCAAGGGTGGCAGCCTGCGCAGCAACATTCATATTCTGCGCCGCACACTCGATGGCGGGTTCGACACCGAACTGCTACAGACCGTGCACGGCCTGGGTTACAAGCTGTGCGCCGCGCCCGCGCGGGCAAGCTGAACGAATGCTTTCTGAACCGTCGCAAATCGGCCCGGCCCGCTGAGTTTCATTGGCGGGCGGGCAACAAAGATTCGATACTTTTCTGACCGACAGCCACACGACGGAGCGCCACGCTTAACGCGTGACGTGCTCTCTGCCCACCCTATTAGTGAAGTAACCCGCATGCCGAACATCAAAGCCGTTCGCCCTGAAGTTGTGACCGTGCTCGCCACTTTTTACTTGTTACTGGCGTTTAACAAGAGCCTTTGGCAGCATGTTTTCAGTTTGACTGCCGCTGACCATACCGGGTTTATGCTAAGTGTCGCCTTTGCGGCGCTGATCGCGATCATCTTCAATCTTTTTCTCACCCTGATCGCGTTCAAACGGGTCCTTAAACCGGTACTGATCACCCTGTTCATGCTCGGTTCGGGCATTGTTTATTTCATGAACGAGTATGGCATCATCTTTGACGCGGCGATGTTGCGCAATGTTGCCGAAACCAACCCGACCGAGGCGTTGGGTCTGCTCTCCGGCAAGCTGTTTCTGTATATCGCTGCGCTGGGCGTGCTGCCGTCATGGTTACTGTGGAAGACGCCGATCAACTACCGCCGCTGGCCAGCCGAAGTGCTCAGTAAAGCGCTGATCAGTGTCGGCTGCGTGGCGCTGCTGGGCGGGGTCGCACTGGTCAACTACCAAGGGTTGGCCTCATTGTTTCGCAACCATCACGAACTGCGCCTGATGGTGGTGCCGAGCAACCTGATCGGCGCTGGCTGGAGCTATCTGCATGAGCAGGTCCTCGCCGCTAAAACCACCTTTCGCCCGACCGCCAGCGATGCCCTGCGCGAACCGCCTTCCAGCTCCCATCCGCGCCAGTCACTGACGGTACTGGTGGTCGGCGAAAGTGCCCGGGCCGAGAACTTCGGGCTGCTCGGCTACACCCGCGACACCACGCCCCGGCTCAAGGCTGAAGGCGATGTGATTGCGTTCAGTGATGTCTGGTCATGCGGCACCGAGACGGCCGTGTCAGTGCCGTGCATGTTTTCCGACCTGGGCCGCAAGCGCTACAACGCGGCCACGGCGAAGACCCAGGAAGGCTTGCTGGATGTACTCAAGCGGGTCGGTTACAACGTGATCTGGCGTGACAACCAGGCCGGTTGCAAAGGCACCTGTGACCGGGTGACCTTCATCGACCTGAGCAATGACAAGGACCCTGGCCTGTGCGCCGACCATGAATGCCGCGACGCCATCCTGCTGCGCGACCTGCAGGCCGATATCGACAACCTCAAGACTGACACGGTTGTGGTGCTGCACCAGATGGGCAGCCATGGTCCCGAATACTTCAAACGCTACCCGGCCGAGTTCGAGAAATTCACCCCGGTGTGCAAAAGCAATGCACTGAACAACTGCTCACGCGAGAGCATCGTCAACGGTTATGACAACACCTTGCTGTACACCGACCATGTGCTGGCCAGCCTGATCGACATTTTGCGCAGCAACCAGGACAAGGTCGACACCGCCATGCTTTACCTGTCGGACCACGGTGAATCACTGGGCGAGTACAACCTGTTCCTGCACGGCACGCCCTACATGGTGGCGCCCGAACAGCAGCGGCATATTCCGATGGTGGCATGGTTCTCTGAGGGTTATCGACAGTCGTTCGGCGTCGATACTGACTGCCTGCAAGCCACGCGCAACCAGCCGCTCAGCCAGGACAACCTGTTTCACTCGATGCTGGGCCTGCTCAACGTAAAAACCAGCGACTACAGTCAGCCGCTGGATATGTTTGCCAAGTGCAGGCATCGCTGAATCCTGCCGGACCGGCCGGGCGGCGATCCGCTTTAGCCGCAATACTGTTCGTTTAGGCGCTGCATGCCTTTGTGGGAGCTACCTTGGTAGCTCCCACCGGACCGCGTTGGCCTTGACCGGTCGGCATGACGCCTACGGGATATCCATTAAAAATCAATAGATTGTCAGGCCTCCAACGCCCGCACCCGCTCGCGGCGTGCCTGCTCGGCGGCCTGTTCGGTGGATTGCAATGCGAAATCGAACTCGATTTCGGCAAAGCGGCCTGATACGCCACGCTGCGCGGCGCGCTCGGCGTCGTCGATGAAATGGATCTGGGCGATCAGTTCATCCCGGGTGGCGTAGGCAAAGTCGTCATGCAGGTACGGATCGCCTGCCAGGTTGATCTGGGTGGTCAGGTGCCGATGGCCGGGGGCAGAGATGAAGAAGTGCACATGTGCCGGACGCTGGCCGTGGCGGCCCAACTGGTCGAGCAGGCCCTGGGTCGGACCATCGGGTGGGCAGCCGTAGCCGGACGGCACGATGCTCTGGAAGCGGTAACGGCCCTGGGCGTCGGTCTGAATGCGGCGGCGCAGGTTGAATTCCGATTGAGTCGGGTCGAAGTACGAGTAGGTGCCGCCCGTGTTGGCGTGCCAGACATCAACGGTGGCGTTGGCCAGCGGCTGGCCGTCGACATCGCGGACCTGGCCGTGCATGAACAGCGGCGTGCCAGCGTCAGTGCCGTCATCCAGGCGTGCTTCGTACTGACTCAGCGGTGCGCCAGCCACGTACAGCGGGCCTTCGATGGTCCGTGGGGTGCCGCCGACCTGACCGTTCTGCTCGTCTTCAGCGTCCAGCAACAGGTCCAGGTAGTGCTCCAGCCCCAGGCCGGCCACCAGCAGACCGGCTTCCTGACGGGCACCGAGTTCGTTGAAGTAGTTCACCGCTTTCCAGAACTCTTCCGGAGAGATCTGCAGGTCTTCGATGATCTTGATTGCGTCGGTGAGGATCCGGTGGACCACGGTTTTCATCCGTGGGTTGCCGGCGTCCTCGTCGAAGCCCGAGGCATTCTCGAAGAATTTCTGGACGTCAGCGGTGTGGGAAATACGTACGGTCATGGTGGCGTGTCCTCGTCATTATTCTTGTTCAGGCTTGCTGCGTATTGATTGTCGGGTTCAGGGCTCAGCGATCATCGGCATGGATCGACGAAGGGTGCCTGCACAGCGGCGTCACTTCGATATCCATATACGGGTACAACGGCAATTGCATCAAGGTGTCGTGCAATGCCTGATTATCCGCCACATCGAAAATGCTGAAGTTGGCGTACAACCCGGCGATGCGCCACAGGTGGCGCCACACACCCTCGCGTTGCAGGCGCTGGGCCAGTTCCTTTTCGTCGGCCTTGAGCCGGGCAGCCTGCTCGGCGGGCATGTCGGCCGGCAGTCTGACAGTCATGCGTACGTGAAAAAGCATCGTGCAGTTCCTTGTCGATCAGGGGTCAGCGGCGGGCAAAGCGCGCCAGGCGTTGTTCGTCCAGCTCCAGGCCCAGGCCTGGCGCGGTCGGAATCAGCAGCTGGAAATCACGGTACAGCGGCGGCTCGACCAGGATGTCTTCGGTCAGCAGCAACGGGCCGAACAGTTCGGTGTGCCATTCCAGTTTGTCGAGGGTCGCGAAGGCATGAGCGGAGGCCAGGGTGCCAACGCTGCCTTCGAGCATGGTGCCACCGTACAGGCCGATACCGGCCGCCTCGGCAATCGCCGCCGTGCGCAATACCGCACGCGGGCCGCCGGTCTTGGCGATCTTTAACGCGAAAATCGGCGCCACGCCGGACTGCGCCAAGGCAAAGCTGTCCTGTACCGACTCGATGGCTTCGTCAGCCATCAGCGGGATCGGGCTGTGGGCATTGAGGCGCACCATGCCGGCGCGGTCAAACCGCGACAGCGGCTGCTCGATCAGCTCTACCCCGGCCTCGGCCAAGCGCCGGCTGGCATTGATCGCCACCGCTTCGCTCCAGGCCTGGTTGATATCAACCCGCACACTGGCGCGCTCACCCAGCGCTTTCTTGATCGCCCCCACGTGGGCGATATCGCGAGCGACATCGCCCGCGCCAATCTTCAATTTGAAATGCCGATGGCGACGCCGATCGAGCATCTGCTCGGCTTCGTCGATGTCGCGGCCGGTGTCGCCACTGGCCAGGGTCCAGGCCACCTCGACACCGTCACGAACCCGCCCGCCGAGCACCTCGGCCACCGGCAGCCCGAGGCGCTTGCCCTGGGCATCGAGCAGAGCCGTTTCCACAGCACTGCGCGCGAAGGTATTGCCCCGGATGCCGCGATCAACCCGCTGCATGGCGGCATTGAGGTTGCGTGCATCCTGACCGATCAACAGCGGCGCGAACCAGGTGTCGAGGTTGACCTTGATGCTCTCGGGGCTTTCGCCGGCGTAGGCCAGGCCGCCAATGGTGGTGGCCTCACCGACCCCGACGATACCGTCGCTGCAACGAATGCGCAGAATCACCAGGGTCTGGCCATACATGGTATGCATCGCCAGCTTGTGCGGGCGGATGGTCGGCAGGTCGACGATCAGGGTTTCAAAGCTTTGGATGGTTATTGCATCGCTCATGAAGCTATCCGGCAGGTCAGGTGTGCTTGAGGCCAAGATTGACGCTCGACAGCCGGGCGGTCCAATATTGATTAAGTCTCGCTTCATACCCAGGAGGTATCGTGGAGCTGCGTCATTTGCGTTATTTCCGGGTCGTGGCCCAGACCCTCAACTTCACTCGTGCCGCCGAGCAGTTGAACATCGCCCAGCCGCCCTTGAGCCGGCAGATCCAGCAGCTGGAAGATGAACTGGGCGTAGAGCTGCTGGAGCGCAGTAGGCCGCTGCGGCTGACCGAGGCCGGGCGGTTTTTCTATGAGCACTCTTCACAACTGCTGGAGCAACTCAAGCGCATCAGCGACGATACCCGCCGGGTTGCCAGCGGCAGCAAACGCTGGCTGGGCATCGGCTTTGCGCCCTCGACCCTGTACGGGCAACTACCGGAACTGATCCGCCGGTTGCGCGGCTTTGGCGACGTGGAATTGGGCTTGTCCGAGTTGATCACGCTGCAGCAGGTCGAGGCGCTGAAAAGCGGGCGTATCGATATCGGTTTTGGCCGCATGCTGTTCGATGACCCGGCCATCACCCAGGAGGTGCTGCGCGAAGACCCGTTGGTGGCCGCCCTGCCCGCCGGCCACCCGCTGCTGGCCGGGCCGGTGAGCCTCGAACGCCTGGCCGCCGAGCCATTTGTGCTTTACCCCGGCAACCCGCGGCCCAGCTACGCCGACCATGTGCTGGGGATCTTCAACCGCCAGGGCCTGAAGATTCATGTGGCACAAATGGCCAACGAACTGCAGACCGCCATCGGCCTGGTGGCGGCCGGTATCGGCATCACTCTGGTGCCCGCCTCGGTACAACGCCTGCACCGCGATGACATCGGCTACAGCGAACTGCTCGACCGCCACGCCACCTCACCGATCGTGATCAGCTATCGCAGCGGCGACGGGTCAGAGTTGCTTAGGCAGTGCCTGCGGGAGGTGAAGGCGATGTAAGGCGTGCCAGAGGGGCCTTCATCCACGATTGGAACCACTGCCACGAATATGCGCCATCGCATCTTCACGGGCGATGTAGTACCAGGTTTTGCCTTCACGGCTCTTGCCCAGCAACTTCAGTTGATAGAGCTTTTCCAGATCGGTCCTGGCCGTATTTTCTGAAATGTCGAAGTCATTTTTGACCTCTTTGGCAGTAAACAACCGACCCGGATTGCGCAGCAGCTTTTTGAGCAAGTGAATCTGTCTGAAATTCAGGGTCTTGTTGAAACCGGACTCGGTCAGCAGCTCAATGATGGCTACAAAGTCATTGCGCTTGCGTTCGATGTACTTCAGAAAATCATTGATGGCCCGCTGGATGATGCTCAGTTGGTGGCAAATGAAATAGGTCAGATCCAGGTCGTCCGTTTCAGTGAACAGATATGACTCGCCGTATTTCATCGGCGCATCTTTGAGCAATGCACTGATCGACACGTACTCGAAGCTCCAGTACCCGCACTTGAGCATGTACCAGTAGAACAGGCAGCGCGCCGTACGGCCGTTGCCATCGTTGAACGGGTGCTCAAAGCCGATCATGAAATGCAAAATGATCGCCTTGACCGCAGGATGAATGAACAGCCGCCCTTCCAGCCCGTCATGATTCTGATTGGCAAACCCGCACAGCGCCTCAAGGCGTTGCGGCAGGCTGGCAGCTGCAGGCGGCTGGTGCGCGATTTCGCTGTCGCGACCGACCACAAAAATATCGTCGTTCTGGCGAATTTCACCGGGGCAACTGTGATCCACATCGATGCCTTGGGTAACCTCTGCATGGAACTGCCGGATCAGTTCCAACGACAGTGGCTCATCCTTGCTGCGCCTGGCCAGCTTCATCTGCAGAAAGTTATTGACGATCATTCGCTCGTCGTCGTTAACCGGTGGCCGTTCTTTCTCCAGCATCTGCTTGGCGACTTTCCGGGTAGTGACTGCGCCTTCAAGCTGCGCACTGGAGATGGCCTCTTCCATCATCAGCGACTCAACCAGGTATGAATTGCTCTCACCGGCCGTAGACGCGCTGCTTACACTGCTGCCAAGCCGGGCATTGAGCTGGTCGATCTGGTGAATGACGGTTTGGGCGCTGTCCGGCAGGCAGTAATTGAACGGTTTGCCGGATTCGGAGCAAAGCCCCACTGATTTCAGGATGGCTGCCCGCGACAACTTGACCGCCGCCCACGCGGCGTCAGCGTCGATGCCGGCGGGCACTCGATGCTTGAAGTCATGCCAGTGCAGGTAACGACCCTTCTGATCGACCGCCCGAAACTGCGGCATCAGCTTGACCACCGCCTCGGCACTCTGTGCCAGTGTCTCAAGATGAGACTTCGGTTTTTTGATGGATGCCATCTTCAACTAAATTTCTTGAAAATTGAGTTGAAGTTATAGAGCAGCCCTGTAATCGGCGTCAACCGGACAATAGTGCCGCGCAGAACACCTGCGGCTGTCAGTTGAACATCAATTTTCGCTTTTGCTCCGCAGCTGATGCCCTGAACGCGGTTTGGGACCTTCAAAAAAATACCCCGAACCAGTCGGGGTATTTTTATCGTGCAAGGTTCAAGCTGAAATCACAGCGTCCATTTCAGCGAGAACATCAGGTTGCGCGGGTCGCCATAGGTGCCGCTGCCCGAACCGGTAGGGATACCCTGCCAGTATTTCTCGTCGGTGACGTTGTTCAGGTTGACCCGGCCATCCCAGTGCTCGTTGAAGCGGTAGCCGGCCATCAGGCCCAGTACCGCGTAGGCGTCCTGAGTGGCGTAGCCGCTGCCGACCACGTTGAAGGTCTCGCTCTGGGCGAACACATCAGCACCCACGCGCCACTTGCTCAGGTTGCCCGGCAGGTTGTACGAGGTAGCCACCTTGAACAGGTGCTTGGGCTGGTTCGGCGCGAACAGCCGGCCTTCGTTACGCTGGTTGGCGTCCTTGATGTACTGGCTCAGGACATAGGTGTACGACGCCGAGAACTGCCAGTCAGCGGTCAGCGCACCGGTCAGTTCAGCGTCGATACCACGGCTGCGCACTTCGCCTGCGGCTTCGTAGCAGGTGCGGTTCTGTGCACGACAGGCATCAGGCTGCGAGGTCAGCGCGTAGGCACGGTTTTCCTGGGTCATGTCGAACAGCGCCAGGGACGCGTTCAGGCCGCCGTTGAAATACTCGCCCTTGAGGCCGATTTCATAGCTTTCGCCAGTCATCGGATCCAGCACGGTACCCGATACATTCTGCTCGCTCTGCGGCTTGAAGATCTGCGTGTAGCTGGCGTACACCGAGTAGGTGTCGTTGAGGTCGTAGATCACCCCGGCGTACGGAGTGACTTCCTGGGTGACCTTGTAGCTGTCGCCACTGACCCGGTCCTCGTAGTCGTACCAGCTCAGGCGGCTGCCGATGATCACGTGCAGCGGGTCGATCGGGTTCAGCCGCGCGGCGGCGTAAACGCTCTTCTCGATGCTGGTGTTGCGCCCGGCATAGGGGTTGCGGTCGCTGGACGACGGCTTGGCGATCACGCTGTGGTTGAAGTTGTAAGGATCGATGGGCGTGGCCTGCCCCCACCAGCCGCCAGCCTGGTCGAACTTTTCTTCACGACGGCTGGCACCGAACACCAGCTCGTGCTCACGACCGGCCAACTGGAACGGCCCGGACAGCGTGGCGTCAAGGTTGGTCTGGTCATCGGTGTTGAAATACTGCCCCGAGTATTGCTCCAGGGTCGGGCCGTTGTAGCTCAGGTAGCTGGAGAACGTATCGGCCTCGGCCCAGATCTTCTGCGCCGCCAGCTTGCCGGTCCAGCCGTTGTTGAAGCGGTGGGTAATGTCGGAGAACAGCGTGTAGTTGTCCTTGTCCCAGTACGACCAGTCGTTGCTCAGGAAGGTCGAACGTGACAGGTGCAGGTCTTCACCGTTCGGGCCGCTGGGCAGGCTGCCCCAGTCGGAGGTGTTGTCATCGCGCTGCTTGGAAGCGCCAATGGTCCAGGTGGTGGCGTCGCTCAGATCGGCTTCGATGATGCCGTAGAAGGTCTGGCGCTGGCTTTCACGCACATCCTGGAAGCTTTTCTTGTCCTCGTAAGCGGTCACTACCCGCCCACGCAGGGTGCCGGATTCGTTGAGCTTATTAGAGGCATCGACCTCAAGACGGTAACGGTCCCAGCTACCGGCGCTGGTGGTCACGCTGACCTGCGGGGTATCGGTCGGGCGCTTGCGCACCAGGTTCAGGGTCGCCGCCGGGCTGCCGGCACCGGTCATCAGGCCGGTGGCGCCACGTACCACTTCAATGCGGTCGTACATCGCCAGGTCAGCCGCCGAGATGGTGTCCTGAGTGAAGCTGCCCACGGTGGTCGGCAGGCCGTCGTACATCAGGTTGTCGATCTTGAAGCCGCGCGACAGGTATTCCAGACGGTCCGAGCCGTACTTGCGAAAGGTAATGCCAGGGGCGTACTTGACCAGATCATTGAGGTCGTTCATGCCCTGGTCTTCCATGCGCTGACGGGTAATGACGCTGACCGACTGCGGGGTTTCACGGATCGACAGCGGCAGCTTGGTCGCCGTGCTCATGGAACCTGTGGTGTAAGAGCGGGTGCCTTCCGTGGTGGCCGCATCAGTGGTGCCTTGTTCGGCATTGATATTCACGTTGTCCAGAGTCACCGTGCCGTCGGCTGCAGGAGCCGCCAGTAGCGAAGCGGACAGGCTCAGCGTCATGACACCGGCCAGTGTGGGGAAGGCAAGACGAAACATCGAAGGATTCCTGGGCTGGAGAGGAAAATCATTGCGCGCACTTCTGAGGTCGGGCAGCCGAAGCTGCCGACACAGTCAGAAACAGCAGGTCGCGAAAATTAACACAAATTAACAAAGCTAATAATAATGATTTGTAATTCCAGGCGTACATTTTTGATGCAAATGGATGAACCTTGGCGAGCTAGAGCGCTCAAAGCGTAGTTATGCTCAAGCAAACGCAACGTTTATGCTCGCCTCTCTGCCAACCATTGAAATATCTTGTTTCAAAAAACCTTTCGTCAGCGCGGTGCCGAGTCAGTCAAGTGATTGATGTGCCGATCGGCGCTCAGGTTGCCGGGGCGCCGGACCACAGCGGTAAAACCGGCCCATCTGCTGCGGCTATAGCGCAGCATTCGTCGGCTGAGCCGACTCCCACCGGACCGCGGTGCCCTTGACCAATCATCAATACCAAGAGCAAAGGGCGTATTGCCTTGGAACAAGCAGAGGCACCACACTGCCAATGTCTTTGTGGCGATACACGCCTTAACCTAACAGCCATAGCGCCATCACGAAGTGAGTACCCATGGCCACAGAAGTCAGCCCAGCCCGTTACCCCTACTCCACCGCCGTTTTCATCAAGGCCACGTTTGCCAGTGGCGACGTCTACATTGGCAGCGGTTCGGTGGTTGGACGCAACGACATACTCACCGCCACGCACGTGGTCTACGACCCGGACCTGGGTGGCTATGCCACGCGCCTGGAGTTCTACGTGGGGGCTGACTACAACTTCCGGACCGGCCGGTTCGACAGTACGCCGCTGGTCTCGCTCACTGACGCAGACTGGCAGGTCCTGGCTTACCCCAATCAGGTGTTCCAGAACAGCAACAACAACACCCTGACCCAGGCCGAGTCGCAATACGATGTGGCGTTGATCGGCCTTGATGTAGCAGTGGGTGACCAGGTGGGCTACATGGGCCTGGCATCGGGCTACAACCAGTCGATCTGGGCCAATTCGTTCGGCTATCCTGGCGGCAGCACCGGGCTGATGTACGGCTCTGCCTATATTCACCACGACGCACGTTATTCGACCTACACCGCCTACGCCTATGAGGGCAGCGATATCCTCGACAGGGGCAGCTCTGGCGGCCCGCTGTATGTCACTGACAGCACTGGCTCATATGTAATCGGAGTCAAGAGCTCAGGCAGCTCGACCGTGGATGTGTGGGCAGATATCGGCCTGGTGTACGACGATCTGATCGGTTTCATTGCCAGCAATGACGCCATGCTCGCAACCACCACTGCCGCCGTGCAGACCGGCACTACCGGCAACGACGTCTTTTTCGCCAGCCCGGCGGCCGATCATTTTCAAGGTTTGGATGGGCTGGACAGCGTTAGCTATAACGGGCTGCGCAGCAGCTACGAAGTGTCGCGCAACGACACCCTGACCAACGTGACCCGTCTCGCCGCCACCGAAGACCGGGACACGCTGACCGGTATCGAACGGTTGAAGTTTCAGGATGGGACTCTGGCACTGGACACCGGAGCCGGGCAAACCGCAGGCAGTGCTTACCGCCTGTATCAGGCTGCACTCGACCGCACACCAGACACAGGCGGCCTGCGCTACTGGGTTACGTCGATCGACAACGGAGAAAGCCTGTTGTCGGTGGCCAACGGTTTCATGGCCAGCGAAGAGTTCCGCACCCTCTACGGCGCCAGCCAGACTCAAAGCGAACTGCTCACAGCCTTCTATCGCAACGTACTCAACCGCGAGCCGGACGCCGGTGGGTTCAACTACTGGATCAACGAACTGAACAGCGGGCTGAGCATTCAAGGGATGCTGGTGTCGTTCTCGGAAAGCAGTGAAAACATCGCCAATCTGGCCGGCAACATGAGCCAGGGCATCTGGCTCGGGTGACCTCGATACTGTTCGTTTAGGCATTAAAAACCTCTGTAGGAGGCCGCTCTGCTGGCGAATACAGGGGTACATCCACATCGGACACGTTGCAAAACCATTTCCAGCACCTCGAAAAGCACAGCCTTTTAACCCGGCCGGCAGATCGGTGCGCGGTGCTTTTTTCAGAGCATCGCGCAGGCTCCTGTGCGCGTCTTGCAAGCCAGGTTTAAGCGGGCCCAGCCGCATCTGACGCTCTGCGCTTCGCTTTATTCAGCAAGCCCGCTGGACGGCGGCCGTCCGCACGCCCCAATAAATCAAATATTTGCATAATGTTAACCGGTAACATTCTATTTATTTAACATTAGCTTATTCCTAAAAAGAATTTTCCACGCTTTTTTTATAAATATACGATTCAACCCATAGCCACTTAATGACCTAACCGGGCGGCCCCCGGACAGTTGCACGACCCGAGCGACCTCACCACCACCGCATCGCTCCAGACCATCGACACGCATCGCGCCGCTAAATGGCAATGCGCAATAGCCAACAGGGTACGCCGTCGCCAACCGGCCAAGCCCCCGCTGTCATCTGGAACTGCATACATGACTCCATCGTTTTCACGCCACGCCCGCCACGTCTTGCGTACCGCCCCGGCCCGCGCCGGCCTGGCTCTCTCGAGCCTGACCCTGGCCTGCCTGCTGGCCCCACAGACCCAGGCCGCAAACAGCGAAGACGCACGCCTCGATACCGTGACCGTGATTTCCACCGGCGTACGCGGCGCGCAGCGCACCGTGGCCGACAGCCCGACACCGATCGACATCATCAACAGTGAGCAACTGCTCAAGACCGGCCGTGCCGAGCTGTCGGAGGCGATTTCCAAACTGCTGCCGTCGTTCAACTTCGGCGCCAACACCTCGGGCTTTCAGTCCACCACCCGGCCGCTGACCAATCGCGGCCTCGGCCCGGCCTACACCCTGGTGCTGGTCAACGGCAAACGCCGACATAACGGCGCCATGCCCTCGGGCGGCAATATCGACACCAGCGGCGCCAATGCGGTGGATATCGACCTGATCCCGATCAGCGCCGTCGAGCGCATCGAGGTCCTTAAAGACAGCGCCGCTGCGCAATACGGCTCTGACGCGGTGGCCGGGGTGATCAACGTGATCCTCAAGTCGGGCGCCAGCGGCGGGCATCTGGAAGCCAGCTACGGCCAGTTGGGCAGCGGTCAGGGCGAAAACATCAAGTTCGCTGGCAATAAAGGCTTCGCCTTGGGTGATGGCGGCTTTGTGCAAATCTCCGCCGATGCACGCAAACGCGATCAGGCATTTCTGTATGACAAGGCCGATGCCAACTACCGTGGCTATGCACCGGGTGACGCACGGCAAGACAGCTGGGACCACCGTGCGCTGAAAAACGGCGACCCGGACCTGGAAGCCTTCAACCTCGGTTACAACGCCGAACTGCCACTGAGCGATAGCACCAAGCTGTATTCCTACGCCACTTACGGCGAGCGCGACGCGATCATCTACAACAACAAGCGCCTGGCCTACAGCACCGCCTCGATCCCTGAGCTGTTCCCGGACGGTTACGACCCTCTTAACAACATCAAAGACACCGACTATCAATTGCTGATCGGCGGCAAGGGCGAGCTGGGCGCCTGGAACTGGGACCTGTCGAGCACCTATGGGCGCAACAAGAACGAGCACTCCAGCGACCTGACTATCAACCCGACCTATGGCCCGGCCTCGCGGACGTCGTTCGGTAACCTGGCAACCTTGCAGTTCGACCAGTGGGTCAACAACCTGGACGTCACCCGCCATTTTGAAAGCCTGCCGCTACTGCCCTTCCCGGTACAGGTCTCGGCCGGTCTTGAGCATCGCTGGGAACGCTTCCAGACCTTCGCCGGCAGCGCCGATGCCTACTCGGTGGGCAACTACCGCTACCCGCAAACCCTGGCCAACGGCGCGCGCAACCCGCTGTATGACCTGAGCGTGGCGAGCGGCCTGAACGGCGGGCCGAGTCGGGGTGCGCAGGCGGCGCTGGTGATCCGCCCGGAAGACGAAGCCGACCTGGACCGCAACAACTTTGCCGGCTATCTGGACTTCGGCCTCAACTCCAGCGAGCGCTGGTACATCGGCGTGGCCGGGCGGGTCGAGCACTACGACGATATCAAGAAGAACACCTTCGCCCTCAAGCTCAACTCGCGCTATGAACTGACCGACACCCTGGCGGTGCGCGGCACCGTGGGCACCGGTTTCCGCGCCCCGTCACTGACCCAGTTGGGCTACTCGGTGGCCGACAACCGCACCGGGGTAAACGCCGATGGCGTGGTGGTGCCGGCGCTGCGTTACACCGCCACACCGGGCAGCGCCCTGGCCAAGGCATTCGGCGCCAGCGAGCTGGACCCGGAAAAGTCACGCAACATCGGCCTGGGCCTGACCTGGCAACCGGCGCGGCGCACCAGCGTGACCCTGGACGCCTATGTGGTGGACATCGACGACCGTATCGTGCTGTCGCAGGACATCTATGACCGCGGCAACGGCCTGATCAACAACACTCTGCGCTCGCTGGGTGTGGCCGAAGGGTCGTGGGTGACCTACTACACCAATGCCTTCGACACCCGCACCCGCGGCCTGGACCTGGTGCTCGACCACCTGACCCCGCTGGGCGGCTTTGGCGATGTGCGCTGGAGCGCGGCGTTCAACTGGAACAAGACCACCGTAGAAGGCCGCCGCGATTCGCCGGCAGACCTGACCGCCTCGGGCATTTCGGTGGTTGGCCATGCCGCCGAGGGCAATCTGGTGGCCGCCTCACCGAAAACCAAATGGGTGTTGGGCGCCAACTGGAGCATCGACAAATGGGTGGTCAGCCTACAGACGACCCGCTACGGCAAGGTCGAGACCTGGGCCCAGAACGCCAGCGCCGACCGCAGCTTCGAAGCCAAGTGGATCACCGATCTGGATATCGCCTACTCGGTCACCGACAACCTCACCGCGAGCATCGGCGGCACCAACATCTTCAACGAATACCCCGACCGCAACGGCGTGGTCGCCCTGCCCTCCAACGGTGGCCAAGGCATCTATGGCAACCCGCCGTTCAGCCCCAATGGCGGGTTCTGGTACACCAAATTGGCTTATGACTTCTGATCTATCCATGTGATTCGCGGCTGAAGCCGCTCCTACGGCGGTAAACCGTAGGAGCGGCTTCAGCCGCGAAGCAGACCGCCTTAGCAGACAGTATTGATACAAGGACACCACCATGACCCAAGCTGTTTTCCCCGGCCGCCTGCTGGCCTCTGTCGCGCTGACTCTGGCGCTGACCGGTTGCTCGCCATCCGGCGACCAAGCCGCCAGCAAGACCCTGAACATCGCCTTCTGGGGTGACAACACCACCCTGGTCAGCGTCGACCCCTTCCAGGTCTATTGGCTGGAGCACCGGGTACTGCTGCGCAACGTCGCTGAATCGCTCACTGACCAGGACCCGGACACCGGCAAGATCATCCCCTGGCTGGCGAAAAGCTGGGTGGTCAGCGACGACGCTCTGACCTACACCTTCAAGCTGCGTGACGACGTGACCTTCAGTAACGGCGAGCGCTTCGATGCCCATGCCGTGAAGACTGCTTTCGACAGCAACAAGGCGTTCGCCACCGAGTTGCCGGCGACCTTCGGCGCCACCTACCTGGCCGGTTATGACCATGCTGAAGTGGTCGATGACTTTACCCTCAAGCTGGTGCTGTCCAAGCCCAACGCCGGCTTCCTGCAAGCCACCTCCACCACCAACCTGGCGATCCTCGCCCCGGCCTCGTACAAGCTGACCGCCAAGGAGCGCTCGCTGGGCAAGATCATCGGCACCGGCCCGTTCACCCTGGAACACTACACCCCGGAAAGCGGCGCAAAGCTGGTCAAGCGCAAGGGCTACCACTGGGCCTCGGCCAACGTGAAAAATCAGGGTGAAGCACACCTCGACACCGTCGAGATCAGCTACATCCCGGAAGAAAGCGTACGCAACGGGCTGTTTTTACAAGGCAAGGCCGACATCCTCTGGCCGCGCAACCCGTTCTCGGAAGTCGACCTGAAGCTGTTCCAGTCCAAGGGCGCGACCATCCAGAGCCGTTCACTGCCCGGCCCGGCACTCAACCTGTTCCCCAACACCCGTGGCGAGCGCCTGCTCAGCGACAAGCAAGTGCGCCTGGCCCTGCAAAAAGCCATCGACCGCAAGACCTACGCCAGCGCCGTATACAACGCCGAGTTCCCGGTGGTGACCGGGATCTTCGACGTCACCACCCCGTACTTCAAGAGCCAGGCCGCCAAGCTGGCCTACGACCCGGCCGGCGCCGAGCAGTTGCTCGACAGCGCCGGCTGGGCCAAAGGCACCGACGGTTATCGCTACAAGGACGGCAAACGCCTGAGCCTGAGCTACAACATCAGCCCGGCAGAAACCGCCGGCGACGTGCTGATTCAAGACCAACTGCGCAAAGTCGGCGTGGACCTGAAACTCAGTGTCGTGACCCGCGCCGAGTGGGTTGCCAACAACGCCTCGGGCAACTACGACCTGAGCATCAACTACATGACCCGCGCCGACCCGATCATCCTGCAGACGATTCTTGACCCCCGCGCCGCCAACAGTGCGGCACTGGCCACCAACATCTACGAGCCGCAAACCCTGGAAAAAGCCAAGGCCCTGTTCGACGCCGGCATCACTGCCACCCAGAGCGAGCAACGCGCCGCCGCCTATGGCGAACTGCAAGACCTGCTGGTCGACGAAGGCTCGGCGTTCCCGGTGTACGAGCGGGTCTGGCAGGCCGCCACCGCCGCCAAAGTGAAGAATTTCCGCTGGACCGCTGAGGGCTTCGCCCTGCTCAGCGACATCGAACTGGCAGGCAACCAAGAGGCGAACAAATGAACCGCTACCTGATCGGCCGCGTGGGCCAGGCCCTGCTGGTGTTGTGGGGGGCTTACACCATCACCTACTTCATCCTCTACATGCTGCCCGGCGACACCTTGTCGATCATGCTCAGCGCCTCGGGCCTGGAGGCCGATGCGCTGAGCCCCGAAGACCTTGCCAAAGCCCGGGCCTATTACGGCCTGGACAAAGGCATCTTCGAGCAATATTTCGACCTGCTGTGGCGGGCCATTCAAGGTGACTTCGGCCAGTCACTGTCGCTGAACCGCCCGGTCAACGAACTGCTCGCCGAGCGCCTGCCGCAAACCCTCGCCCTCGCGGGCCTGGCCATCGTGCTGTCGCTGATCGGCGGCATCGGCCTGGCTTACCTGGCGTCCTATATTCGCTGGCAACCGCTGAAAGTCGCCCTGGCACGCCTGCCGTCGCTGGGCTTTTCGGTGCCAGTGTTCTGGATGGGCCTGCTGCTAATCCAGGTCTTTGCGTTCAGCCTGGGCTGGTTTCCGGCCACTGGCAGCAAGGGCTTTGAAAGCCTGATCCTGCCGGCCGTCACCCTGGCGATTCCCAGTGCAGCGGTATACGCCCAAGTGCTGCAACGCGGCTTTCAAGGCGTGTGGCAGGAACCCTACATCGCCACCGCCTACGCCAAAGGCTTGAGCCGTGGCCAGGTGCAACTGCGCCACGGCTTCAAGAACGCCGCGCTGCCGATCCTCACCCTGATCGGCCTGCAGGTCGGCAACACCGTGTCTGGCGCGGTACTGGTCGAAACCATCTTTACCCGCAACGGCGTTGGCCGTCTGGCACAGGAAGCGGTGCTACGTCAGGACATCCCGGTGGTACTGGGGATCGTCGCCGCCTCGGCAGCGGCTTTTGTGCTGATCAACCTGCTGGTCGACCTGCTCTACCCCTACCTTGACCCACGCATCACTCACCAACCGAAGGTGTCCTGACCATGAGCACCGATAGCCGCCTATTACGCGATAACTCGATCAGCACTGCCGCGCCGCTCTGGCGCCGCCGCAGCCGCCTGCAACGCCTGGGCACGGCGCTGTTGCCGTTGCTGCGCAAACCCGGCTTCAGCCTGGCGCTGCTGATCGTCGGCTTCGCCCTGCTCGCCGCGCTGGCGCCGCACCTGCTGACCAGCTTCGACCCCTACGCCACCGCCCCCAGCGTCAAGCTCACCGCGCCAAACCTGACCCACTGGTTCGGCACCGACGAGCTGGGCCGCGACCTGTATACCCGGCTGGTGTATGGCTCCAGCCTGTCGATCCAGGCTGCGCTGCTGGCGGTGGGCATTGCCCTGGTCGGCGGCCTGGGGCTGGGCGTGCTGGCGGGTTTTGCCGGCGGCCGGATCGACGCGCTGATCATGCGCTTTGTCGATGTGCTGCTGGCCCTGCCCGGCCTGCTGCTGGCGCTGGCCATCGTCACCGCGATCGGCTTTGGCACCGTACCGGTGGCGATTGCCGTGGGGGTCGGGATCATCCCAGGCTTTGCCCGTACCACACGGGCCGAAGTCCTAAGGGTCAAGACCCTGCCTTACGTTGAAGCCGCACGCCTGGGCGGCGCCAGTTGGGGACGGACCCTGGTGCGGCACATCCTGCCCAACGCCTGGGGCCCGGTGGCGGTGCTCGCCACGCTGGACTTCGGTGCGGCCATTCTCGCCACTGCCGGCTTGAGTTTTCTCGGCTTTGGCGCCGCGCCACCGGCTGCCGAGTGGGGCACGCTGATCGCCAACGGCCGACACTTTCTGATCACCGCCCCGTGGGTCTCGCTGCTGCCCGGCCTGTTCGTGGTGGCCGTGGTGTTCAGCCTCAACCATATCGCCCGCACCTTCGAGGAGAACCCGCGATGAGCACGCCAACGCCTTTGATCGACGTCCAGCAACTGGCTGTGACCTACGCCTCTGCCGGGCAACTCACCCATGCGGTGCGCAACGTTTCGTTCAGCGTCAGCCAGGGCGAAACCGTGGCCATCGTCGGCGAGTCGGGCTCTGGCAAATCAACAATGGCCAACGCGATTCTCGGCCTGCTGCCAGACAACGCGAAAATCACCGGCGGCCAACTGCGGGTCGATGGCACCGACCTGGCCCACGCCAGCGAACGCCAGAAACGTCAGTTGCGTGGCCGGGTGATCGGCCTGGTGCCGCAAGACCCGATGGTCAGCCTCAACCCGACCCTGCGCATCGGCCAGCAGATCGGCGAAGCGCTGATCCTCGCCCATGGTCGCCGCTACCCGAGCGTCGATGCCGACATCATCGAACTGCTGCAACAGGTCGGCCTCGACAACCCGCAACTGCGCGCCCGCCAGTACCCCCATGAGCTGTCCGGCGGCATGCGTCAGCGCGTGTTGATCGCCATCGCCCTGGCCGGCAACCCGCGGCTGATCATTGCCGATGAGCCGACCAGCGCGCTGGACGTGACCGTGCAGCGCAAGATCCTCGACCACCTGCAACAACTGGTCAGCGAACGCGGCATCTCGTTGCTGATCATCACCCACGATCTGGGCGTGGCCAGCGACCGCGCCGACCGCCTGCTGGTGATGAAACAGGGCGAACTGGTCGAACAGGGCGCGCCGCAAACCATCCTCGCCCAGCCACAACACGACTACACCCGCGCCCTGCTCGCAGCAGCCCCGGCGTTCAACCAGCGCCGCCCGCTGTCGCAGCGGCCTGTTGCGCCTGACGACAAAGCGCCAATCCTTAGCCTGCGCAATGTAGGCAAAGTCTTCGACCTGCCGAAAATCAAAGGCCAGGACGCGCAGTTCACTGCCCTGCAAGGCTTGACCCTTAATGTCTACCCCGGCCAGACCCTGGCCATCGTTGGCGAATCCGGCTCGGGCAAAAGCACCGCGCTGCGGATCGCTCTGGGCCTTGAAAAGCCCAGCAGCGGCCGGGTGCTGTTTGAGCAACAGGACGTCACCGACCTGAACTGGCGCGACTTCCGCCCGCTGCGCAAGCGCATGCAACTGGTCCAGCAAAACCCCTTCGCCGCCCTCGACCCCCGCTTCACCATCTTCGACAGCATCGTCGAACCGCTGGTGTCGTTCGGCCTGCTAAAAGGCGCGGCACTGGAGCAGGCAGCACGCGAGTTGATCAGCCGCGTGCACTTGCCGGTCAGCTACCTCGACCGGTTGCCTCGTGAGTTGTCAGGCGGGCAACGCCAACGGGTGGCCATCGCCCGCGCGCTGGCCTTGCAGCCGGACCTGTTGCTGCTGGACGAGCCGGTCAGTGCGCTGGATGTATCAGTGCAGGCGCAGATCCTCGACCTGCTCGAAGAGCTGCAACGCGAACTGGGCATCGCCTACGTGCTGGTGTCCCACGACCTGGCGGTGGTCGCCAATGTCGCGCACCAGGTGCTGGTGCTCAAGCAAGGGCAAGTGGTCGAATATGGCAGCGTGGACACGGTGTTTGGCGAGCCGCAGGCGCAGTACACACGGGAATTGATTGGCGCGATACCGGGGCGCAAGGCCGAGCGGGCGGCGGCTTGAATGGCCGGCTGACCGGGGCGCCGGCCGGCCACTCCTACTGAACATCGGTCAACCACATAATTGGCGCGCGGCGCGGAACCGGTGGGTTGGCTTGCCGACGAATAGACCAGTACATTCTCAGCAGATCCTGTGATCTATATTGGCCTCTTCACTAGCAGATCCCTCCCACCGGGTGCGCGGTAATTATCCGAGCATTGCTGTTCCTAGCCTGGCTGCGCCGCCAGGCTGTTACTGACGCCCCGGCCCAACACCAGCACCGTCACAAACCCGCAGCCCACCAGCGCCGTGGCCAGGCTCAATAGCACCGAGGTGCCCAGCTGGTCGACGATCTGCCCGCCGAAGAACGAACCCAAGGCAATGATCACCTGGAACATCGCCACGAACAGTGGCATGCCGCGCTCGACATCCTTGGGTGCGACGATAAACATCCAGATGCTGGAACAGGCCGGGAAGGCACCGAACGCGAAGCCCCAGAGGGCGATGAGCATCACTGCGCCGGTCATGCCGGTGGCAAAGTACGGGAACAACGCGGTGCTGATGCCGATCATCAACGCGACCAGCATCAGGGTATGGCGCACACTGCGGTTGGCGGCAAAGCCTGCAAAGATGTTGCCCGCGACCCCGGCGATGCCATAGAGCAGCAGCAATGAGCCAATGGTCGGCCCGTCGAAGCCGGAGCTTTGTTTGAAGAAAGGCGCGACATAGGTGTACGCCGCAAAGTGCGCCAGGCCAATCAGCAATACCGCAATCAAGCCCACCCGCGCCTGCGGGTTGATGAACAGCGCCGGCAGGTCACTGACCCGGATCGCCTTGTCTGGCGCCAGCCGTGGCAGCAGGAAGATCTGCGCCAATAGCACCGGCACGCCCACCAGCGCGGTCACCAGAAAAGTCATGCGCCAGCCCATCAGGCCGCTCAGCCAGGTGCCAACGGGTACGCCCAACACCGTGGCGAGGGTCACACCGACCATGATGATCGAGGTCGCTTGCGCCACCCCGACCCCTTTAGGTGCCAGGCGGCCACTGAGGGCAATGGCGGTCGCCCAGAAGCCGCCGATACTGATACCCAGCAGCACGCGGCCGAACAGCAGCAGGTTGAAGTCGGCGGCGTAGGCCACCACCGCGTTGGCGATGATCATCAGCAGCGTCAGGCTGATCAGCAAATAGCGCCGATCCAGCGCACCAATGCCCACCGACAGCAACGGCGCGGCCAGCGCGGCCATGATGCCGGGCAAGGTCACCATCAGCCCGGCGTGGCCGGCGCTGATACCGAGGTCGCTGGCGACATCGTTGAGCACGCCGACCGGGAGAAACTCGCTGGTCACCAGCGCGAAGGCGCCAACGGCGACCGAGAGAATCGCCAGCCACTGCTGGACGACGCTCTGTTGATTGTGTTCGGGAATGTTATGAGGGGCCTGACTGGCACTTGGCATGGGGCTGGGTTCCATGGGTAAGGTCGCCTGAAGCAGGCGTAGAAAGCGGAGGGAAATGGCAGGCGATTATAGGAGCCGACTGTGAAAGGCAGACAGGCGAGCGTTTCGATAGTAATCATCAGCGGGATCGATGAACGTTCGCCCACTGCCTTGAAGCCGAGCGGCAGATATACAACCGACCACAGTACATTCAGCCCAGAGCGACGCCACAAGCTGATTGCGCAGTTGCGCCAACAGATCCCGGTGCTTTGGCTTGGCGAGCCGGTTTTTAACACTGCGTGGGCAATCGCAGCTCATAAGTCTGGTGACATGAAAAAACTCACATTTATCTCTCAATTCCGGTTTGACAACAATCAATCCGTGTACCACCCTGTCTTTGCCGAGTAATGGCACATGCACACCATTCGACTGATTGGATAAAACCGTGCAGTGCAGACACTTTCTCGGCAGCTGTCGAAAGTGGCAGACTTTATAAAGCCTGATTACCACGCTATCAACTCATTGAAAATTTCAGGGATACGAAATGGCATATGCACAATGGGGTACATTTGTAATTCAAGCCTTAAACTACAACGTCACGATTAAAAATGTCGCCCATTCATGGGGTAAGTTCTACGACTCGAAACAGATCGGTGTCGCAGGCGGCAACAAGGATAACGAATACGAGCCGAGCGCCATCGAAGGGAAAGTCATCGAAAAAGGCCAGGCATTCGCCATCAACGCCTGCGGACGATCAGATGCTTCCTCCGGAACAGAAGGTTCCTTCGAACTCTACGATGGTGACACCTACGTCGGCACCTACACCTGGGATTGCCCGTGGGGCAGCAAAACAAACACATCGACCTGGACTCCGGCAGGCTCCCAGCCGCCGGCCAACAGTTACATTACCCAACAAAGCGGAGCGAATCTGGATAGCGGCGCACTTGGCACCGTGACAATTCAGACAGCAAAAATTTCCGCGTTTTAAATAACGTCTCTTTCGTTAAATTGTAGACGTTGAGATAACCGTGTCGCCATCGATGTGTTCGGTGGCGACACTGAATGATCAAACGGCATTTAATTTGCGTGATTGCTCGATTGGTTATCTGTGCGGGCAAGGATGGTTGCAGCCTTATGGGATGCCGGTCTTTCAACGGACTTATCCTGCTTAGTGTAAAAATTCCTTGTAGGGCAATACTCATTGCCCACCCTCTTGTACTCCAAGCCACCCGCATTCGACCCAATATCAAGTTTATATTGCTGTTGTTCTACCATGCGCACGAACTGCTCGTGGCGAATGCGGCCTCGCGAGTTTCAGCATTTAAACAACACCTCAAAACACTTCGACGGTGGTTGTGCGGAAAAGCCGAACACCTGACAGAGAGTCGGTGCTCGCCCCCGTGAAGGTCAACGTGAATCAGCGGCGCCGCTCCCGGTGATGACAGCTCGCTGATTCCCGGCCGCAACGTGTGGCTGGCGGGAAAGCTTTGAGCGATTTTGATCACTGCTGGCGCCGATTGCTGATCTGGAAAACGCCGAGCGGTTCGTTGCCGGTCAGCGTTGAAAAGAGTTCGCCAGCGACCGCGGCCCCTGCTGTGAATGGCAGGGGCCGCTGTCGAGAATCAAGACACCCATGCGACTAAGGCTGAGCCAGCGTCGGTGCATGCGCTTCCAGAAACTCATCCGCCGCAATCGGCCGCCCGAACAGATACCCCTGAAACACCTCGCAGCCCAGTGTTCTCAAGCATTCACTTTGCGGCCGGGTTTCGACCCCTTCAGCAATGGTTGATGCGCCAAGAATCCCCGCAATTTCGATAATTTTTCTCACCAATTCTCGCTTGCTTGGGTCCTTCTCAATGTCATGGACAAATAACTGATCAATTTTCAACTCATCCAGTGGCAGCGCTTGCAGCAATGACAGTGAAGAAAAGCCCGTGCCGAAATCGTCCAGCGACCAGCTAATGCCATCGTCGCGCAGCGCGTTCATTTTTGCAGCGATCAACCCAAGGTCGCCGGTAAACACCGACTCGGTAATTTCCAGGCACAGCCGGTTGGCTGGGACACCGACCTTGTGCAACACAGCCCTCACATCTGCAACGAACGATTTGGACGTCAGTTGCAAGGGGCTGACATTGACCGACAGCGTCCACTGATCGACACCCGGCAGCCTGGACCAGGCTTTCAAGTGCCAACAGGCCTGCTCCAGAACCATCAACCCCATTTCATGAATAAGGCCGGTTTCTTCTGCCAGGCGGATAAAGGTGGCGGGCGACTGGATGCCGTGGCCGGGCCGGTCCCAGCGCAACAGCACTTCCGCGCCGATCACGCGCCCATCGGATGACACCTGGGGTTGCAAGTAAGCACACAGCTCGCGCTGCGCAACCGCTCGGGCCAGCGCCGTGTATTGGTCGACCTTCGCGCCAAGGTCCTCACGAAAGATCGCCAGGACACCCACCGTCAGCACCATGGCAGTCAGGGTATTCAGGTCATGGCCCAGTTGACGGATAGTGGCGGGTAACAGCTCAAGGTCCTGACCAAAGCTCACCTCACTGAGTTCCAGAACAGCGAGCGCGCTAAAGCAGGCGCCTGGAAACAGCCAGCGCAGGTAAAAGCGCTCACTGCGAAACAGGAAGAACGTTGCAATGCCGATCGGCATGAAGAACAGGTGCGTAGACCTGCCGACCGCAGTTGTTGGCGCATCGGCAACGCTTGCGAACAGGGTCAGGACCAGCAGCACATGAACAACGATGCCTAACGAGACGTTTTCGGGCTTTTTCGCCAGATACAGGCACGCCAACCCTAGCGCCATAAGAGCGAACAAAACCACGGCCAACACGCCCATGCCCTGGGTTGAGTAATAGCTCCCCCACGCCAGGCCATGCAGCACACACGCACCACCACCAAAGCGCAAAAGCCGCTGGATACGCGGCCATTGAGCGGTATCTGGAAACTTTGGCTTCGCCAGCTCGCTATTTGACTTCAAGCGAATATCTTTCAAACCGGTTCCTTTTCAACTGTAATGCAATCGACGCAACACATCTTCAGCCAGGAATGGTAGTGGTAATTAGTGTCCGGAAGTAGAGCGATGCAGCGAATCGATCGGCACGGCTACTTCTTCGTGTTAGCGACATTTGCAGGGTCACTTGCGATTGCTACGTCCGCTCAGCGGCTCTTCTGAGTGGACAGCAAGTAGCGTAGCAGCAGGTATGAACATGGCGTTGGTGAGCAGCTATTCAAAAGCAGACCGGGGTCGCGCCAGAGTCAGGTAGAGGGATTGTAACGGGCGGATGTGTCCGGAAAACCTGACCCGCACAAATCCTCGCCCGATGAGTGAGGATGGCGTGTCTCGTCGCGCTCCCAGTGGGAGATTCTATGGTCCTGTGCAAGCCCGTTATTTCAGTTGTGAACGCAACATCGAATTCGTCGGCTGACCGGGGCGCCGGCCGGCCACTCCCACCGAGGTGGCGTGATGCCTGATACTTGAGCACGACGCAAACCCGGTGGGAGTCGGCTCGCCGACGAATGCGGTTGTGTTTTTCGTGACTAAGGTCAGGCACTACCTTGCGGCTGGCACACTGACCCCGTCGCGCACCTGCATCAGCGCAAAACCCAGCAGATTCAAGCCTTTCCATAGGTTTGGATTATTCGCATCCGCGTTGTCCTGTGCGAGCCCTATACCCCAGATGCTATCAACCGGGCTGGCTTCGACAATAACGCGCGAACCCGTTTGCAGAAGATATTCCATTAACTGCGAATTCTGAGAAAACTTGGCCTGGTTTGCTCGAACGACGATGTCGTATCGGTGTTGCAGCCAAACCTCATTATCAAACCCGCGCACCTTACGGCCAAGTGCTTTGGCGGCATTGGGCGTAGGCGCATTCAGCACCTGCTCGCGAATGTCCTGATCGTCGAACAGGGCCGCTTTCTCGGCCATCATGAAGTGCTCGGCCGTTGGATAATATTGGCCTTCGACCGTAAACCCGGCCTCGAACCATTGGCTGAAGCACGAAGCCGTGACGGCAGCTTTGCTGCGCTGGTGCCCCCAGAAAAACAAAAAGCTCAGGGGCTCTCCCGAGTTGAAACGGGCGCACAGTTCTTTCAGATGTTCAGAGTCGTTCAATGAGATAACCTCGCTAACTGAAGATCGAAGCTACCGCTACAGTGCTGACCAAGGCAACCACGAATCCTGGCAGGTGTTCGACTGACAAATCAGCCCAGAGCTCTCGAATTTAATCAAACAGCCACCCGGCAGACCTCTTCTGGCAGTGAACAGCTCACGGAGGACTGCCCGTCCATATTTGCGAACTTGCATCGCCCCCCCCAAACACTCGCTGGACGCCGCCCCGCTATCGCTCCAGCTTTGACGGCATGAGGCCACAATCAAGGACGACTGGTGCCCCTCGCGGTATGCCTGCTTACGCTCATTGCTCTAACCACCCTCCTGAATACCGGTAGCAGCAATGGCAGCTGCACCGACAGCACACGGTCCGATGCTGCCAAACTGCGCTATATCTCGGACAGCGGCAGTGCTGCACTCCACCTGTATGGCAGTGTGTCTTGCGAAGGCAAAACCATCGGCATGCTCAATAACCTGTTCATGGCCCACACCAAGCGGCACGCGAATATGATCGTCACGCCGCCAGCGGGCGCCAACAGCTACTACTAAGTGGCCTTCAATGACTGCTTTCGGCCGATTCTGTTGAAAAAGTCGGATTTTCAGATCACCTGAACTCAGGCACGGCCACCACCGGAGAACCTACTCACCACATTGAGTGATTTCTCGGCCCTTCGTTGACCTTTGCAGCTCTGTTATTGGGTTAGTTTGAGGTTTTTTGCTTGGTGCAGGCGCACCTATCCCGTGACTGGTGGCCCTTGAGATGAAAATTTGGCCAGCCGTCGCAGGTTCTGCACCGCAGCGGCCAGCGTGAATTCATCCGTCGTGCCACTCATGCCACGTAGCCGCAGGCGATCCAGTTTCAGGATGCGCTTGAGGTGGGCAAACAACATTTCGACCTTTTTACGTTCGTGGCGAGAGCGCTGATATTCCGGCGTCGCTGCGATGCGTCGAGCCACATCACGAGCGGCTTCATGGACGCTGCGGACGATCTTGCGAATCGAAGTGTTCGGGCAGCACTTGGCTTTCATCGGACATGTCGCGCAGTCGGTCTGTCTGGATCGGAAGATGATGGTGTTGGCTTTGGTGACGTGCGAACGCTCGTTCTTGAAGGCTCGCCATTCGCTGCGTAATACGTTGCCGGCTGGGCAGCGGTATTCCTCGGCCTCTTCATTCCAGTGGAAATCGTTACTCGAAAAGCTGTCGTTCTTGCGCTCAGTTTTGTCCCATACCGGCACATGCGGCTCGATGTCTTTTTCCTCCACCATCCAGGCCAGCATCGACGCGGTACCGTAAGCGGTGTCGCCAATAAGGCGTTCCGGCTTGATGTCGAACTGCGCTTCGACCCGATCGATCATCGTCTTGGTGCTCTCGACTTCTGCGGTTCGATGAGCCGGTGTGGGTTCCACATCCATGATCACGCCGTGCTCGGTATCGATCAGATAATTCGTGGAGTAAGCGTAGAAAGCAGGGCCGCCTGGAGCAGCCGTCCAGCGGGCCTGAGGATCCGTCAGCGACAGGCGTTTTGGTAGTGTTTCGGCCAAAGCCTCCTCATCGAGGCCTTCAAGGTACTCACGCACGGCGCGGGTGCTCAGGGCCGGATCGCTCCAGTTGACCTGTTCATCACCCGGTACGCCGCGCTGCCGGCTGGCATCCGCTTTTATGATGCTGGCGTCCACGGCAAAGCCTTCACCTTTAACCAAGCCTGCGTCCATGCAACGACGCAGCACTTCATTGAACAACCAGCGAAATAGATCGCTGTCCCGAAAACGGCCGTGTCTATTTTTGGAAAAGGTCGAGTGATTGGGGACTTCATCTTCAAGGCTTAACCGGCAGAACCAGCGATACGCGAGGTTCAAATGGGTCTCTTCGCACAGCCGCCGCTCGGATCGAATACCGTAGCAATAGCCCACGATCAGCATGCGGATCATCAACTCAGGGTCAATCGAAGGACGGCCAATTGGACTGTAAAAATCGGCGAGGTAATGGCGCAAGTCGCTCAGATCGAGACACCGATCAATGTTGCGCAGAAGGTGATTGGCTGGGATGTGATCTTCAAGGTTGAACGAGTAAAACAGCCGTTCCTGCCCACTCGATAACTGTCCCATCATGCTGCATGCTTCCCTGCTGGCCAATGCAGAGATTTTGCCGCAGGCCAGACAGGGGAGCTACTTTTTCAACAGAATCGGCCGATTGCAGCCATTTCTCATCAAGCGTTTCAAAAAATTCCTATTGGCAAACACTCCCCGCGAAACGCTCCTGCACGCCAGGATGTTGCCTAGATATCTTCATCAACCAGCAGGAGCCCGAACCACTTCGAGCCCCTGCCGCACAATCGCAACCTCTAAACCTCAGCCACCCTCACCCACTCCAACCCCCTTCGGCAAATGCTCGATCATCTGCTCAAGCATCGCCTGGGCCTGCGCCACCAGATGCACCGCAGCCATCGCCAGGTTGCGCTGTTGCCCATGCAGGCTGTCGCCACATTCATAGGCCGTTGCATAGGCGCAGGACAGCACGTCCCAGGCACTGTTGAGCTGGTCTTCGAAAGAGATCAGGGTCGGGCCAGAGTCAGGCCGGGTGGTTGATGCAGGTGGGTCGGGTACAAGCTTCATAGTCATGGCAAACCTCTTCATTGATAGAGTCCACCACCACTTCCGCGGCCAAGCAGATTGGGTGGCAACAGTACAAGGGTTGGCCGACCGGACGAGAGGGCAATCCGGCACACCCGAAGGTGTCCCTTGCACAGTTGCCATAAAACGCGAGCACGGACGACCAGCATCCGCACGACATCTCAAGCGACTGCACCCTCAATTCCATCACTGGGCGGCCAAGCCCTGCCGCATATCTGTGCGACGGGAAGCAGCCTAGTGAGCGAATCGAGCTGGCGCAAGCGGTCGGGATTCTCTCGGAAATTTCACTCAAACAAAAGGGAGGCGTCTTGCAATCAGCTTGCAGATCCGACCGAAATCGCCCTACAGATCACGACTTTTCGCACAAGTGCAGTCAACCGCCCCAACCTGCCCCTTATAGCCATCAGTCATCTACCCATTCGAAATCGGCGGTTGACCCATCCGGGCTCAATGCCTACCGTGAAGTGCCTTTTTCCTGTCTGAGCCGTCAATGATTCACCGTCCAAAACTCCCCTCTACCGTCTACCTGCTGGCCTTGACGATCTTTTCGCTGGTCACCGCCGAATTCATGATCGCCGGGATGATGCCCGCGCTGGCGCAGGCCTTCTCGGTCAGCCTTGCCCAGGTTGGCAACCTGATCGCCTTCTATGCCCTGGGCATGGCGCTGGGTGGGCCGCCGGTCACGGTGTTGCTGCTCAGCCGCGGCTTCAGCAACAAACGCGCCCTCACCGGCTTGCTCGGTGTGTATGTGGCCGCCGGTGTTCTCGCGGCCACCGCGCAAAGTTACGAAGTGCTGGTGCTGGCGCGGGTGATCATGGGCGTGTCCAGTGCGGTGTGTATTGGTTTGTGCATGACGGTCTGCGCCGAGCTGGTCGAGGTGTCGGAGCGTGGCCGGGCCGTGGCAGTGGTGCTGGCCGGGTTGATGCTTTCACCGGTCGCCGGCGTGCCAATGACCGCCTGGGTCGAGCAGCATCATGGCTGGCGCGCCAGTTCGTGGGCGGTGGTGGTGCTGGCGTTGTTGTGCACGGCGCTGGCGGCGGTGCGATTGCCGCACAGCCAACCGGGCAGCGAATCTGGCCTGGCGCAGCAGTGGGCGGCGCTGCATAACCGCAGTTTATGGGGCGCGTACATCACCAGTGGCTTGATCATCGGCGCGACCTTCGCGGCGTTCAGTTACTGCACGCCGATCCTGATCGAGGAAGTGGGTATTGCCCCTGGGCATGTGGCGCCGTTGCTGGCGCTGTACGGGGTGGCCAATTTAGTGGGCAATATGATTGTCGGGCGTCTGGCGGATCGTTACACGCTGCCAACCCTGGGCTGGGGCCTGGCCTTAATGGTGTTGGCACTGGCCGGTTTTGCGCTGGCGGGCGATCAGTTGTGGCTGAACCTGGGCTGTTTCATCCTGCTGGGGCTGACCGGTGTGGCGCTTAACCCGGCGATGGTGGCGCGGGTGATGCGCGCCGCCGAGCCGGGAGCGCTGGTCAATACGCTGCATACCTCGGTGATTACCGCCGGGTTGGCGTTTGGCAGTTGGGCGGGCGGCGTGGCGATTGATGGCGGTTACGGGCTGCGCGCACCGCTGTGGGTCGGTGCGCTGATGGCTTGCCTTGGCTTGCTGAGCCTGGTGCGACCGTTTGTGGGGTATCGGCAGGCGAAGCTGTGTTCGTGAATCACCGCGATGGTCTTTCGCGGATGAGTCGGCTCTCATCAAACAAGACCACAACCCATTGATTTGCAAGGAATACACCGTAGGAGCGGCTTCAGCCGCGAAGGCTTCCCGGCTGAAGCGGATCGCCGCCCGGCCGGTCCTACGGGGTTGCGTGTTTGTTGCGCGACAGCGCGGCGCCGAGGCGGCGGGCGATCTCCTACAAGGCTCCGTGTTTGCTGCGCGACAGCGCTGTGTCAGCGACAAAGCGGCCCATCCCACCGGTTTTGTGTCGTGCACACCTCAAACAGGCCTGTCGGTCACCCTCGCATTCCACTGTTCCCGGTAGCGTTCGCGCCAGCCAGGGCTGCCTTTGTCGAGCCACTCCAGGGTGGCTTCGATGCTGATTTCGCTGATCAGGAAGTTGTCGATATGGTCGGCGATGCGCTCTTCGCTCAGGTGCATTGACATCCTCCCCGTCCTAAAGGGCGGGGATTCCCACAACTGGACGCTCATGCCCGAGCGCGAGAATGTTCTTGGCGGCGTTGACGTCGCGGTCGTGGGTGGCACCGCACCCACAACAAGTCCATTCCCTTATTCCAAGCCCTGCGATACCTCTGGGCCTCGAGTCCGGCAATTGCTTGCAGCTCGAACAGGTTTGGGTGGTGTTTCTCTCGCTAACAACCTTGAA
>NZ_JANJFL010000159.1:0-514 GCF_024584215.1 Pseudomonas sp. LJDD11 | reverse complement strand
GGGTGTGTATTTCCTGGCTGCATAATCAGGATTCAGTTGTTGGGTGGTCAGGGTCGGGCACATCTCGAACATGACGAAACGCAGGACGATTCCGGTTGCGCCAGGGGCCTCGATGATCGATTTCAGGGCTTCGCTGTTCTGGTTGTAACTGACGATGCTGTCCCGCGGGAAGGTCAGTTGAAAGGTGCCGCTGAGGGCGAAGGATCCTGGCGCATCCATGGTTGCCGGTCCCAGTATTCGCTGCTTTACATCCAGGCTGCTGCAAACGGTATCGCAGTTGATCAGTAGCTGAGTATCGCCGTTGTTGCCGATCTGAAGACCACCGACAAATATCTGGGTGGTAACCGTTGATGTCGGGTCCAGATCCACCATCATCGGGCCGGAGGAACTGCGCTGGCCGGTGACCGGGTCCAGTGAACCGAGCAGATAGACGGGTTTTCCCACCAGGTCGCCTTGCTTGCTGATACTTCCCGGATTCCCTTGCGAACTGATCTGCGTGTCCAGTTCGACGACA
>NZ_JANJFL010000158.1:0-514 GCF_024584215.1 Pseudomonas sp. LJDD11 | reverse complement strand
CATTGCTCGTGGTAAGCGATTCAAAACGCATAAGCACAGACAGTATTTTGATATTTCAGATAGTCTGGTGGATCAGGTGTTCTTTAGAGATCCTACCTACTCTTATGGCGAACGCTATATCCATGACCGTAGTAGTAAGGCTGCGATACGGGCTAAGTCAACGGGCTCCCCAGGCAGTTGGATTAAGACTTCAACCGCCGCTCTCATCACTTTCGTGGTTAACAACATTTGAGAGCCTTTCGATGAGGGCGCCTTGGATTCCTGCGAGGGCGGCGTCGCGGCTCAACTGATAGCTGATCTGTTCAGCGATATCGTCACGGTTGAAAGACTTTTTGAAGACCACCTCGGGGTGTGAGGTCGCAATGGCCGTCAGCTCTGCCTTCCAGAGCATGAGAAGAGCGTCTTTCTTGGAGAACATTGGATTAGTGCCGGCCTTTCGGACATAACGCAACATTGTCCGATCTCTACCTGACGTGGCCAAGATAATGCCCCAGTAGGAAGGGATCCTATCCAT
>NZ_JANJFL010000157.1:0-515 GCF_024584215.1 Pseudomonas sp. LJDD11 | reverse complement strand
CGCTGTATCCACCCCGGACTTTGTGTGAGCAATTGTTGCTGCCGCTGCTGGCCGAGCTGGAAAAGCGCTGGCAGGGCAAGTTCGGCGCGCAGATGGAGCGGGCGTTCTTTTATTCGTGGCTGCGCAGCAAGCTCGGCGCACGCATCTACCACAACAACCGGCAACTCAATGGCAAGCCGTTACTGCTGGTGAACCAGTCCGACCTGCCGCTGGAGCCGCATTTGTGGCTCGTGGCCTGGCTGGTCAGCAGCGCCGACTGCCCGGTGGAAGTCTTCGACTGGCCGCTGCCCCCAGGCGAACTGGCGCTGGCCACCGAATACCTGCAACCACGCGGCGTGCTGCTTTATTCCAGTAAATCGCTGAATCCTGCTCAATTGCCAAGGTTATTGAGCAACATTTCCTGCCCGATCGTTCTCAGCGGATCAACGGTACAGATCCACTATGCCGATTTGCTCGTATGTGCGAACGAGATTGCAGGATTGACCCTTGCTCAAGATCCGCTCAGTGCACAGATC
>NZ_JANJFL010000156.1:0-515 GCF_024584215.1 Pseudomonas sp. LJDD11 | reverse complement strand
ACAACTTGTCTCATCATAGGTTTGTAGCTGTACAAGTCAAATTCTTTGTACAAGAATTTCAGGCGTGTTTATTCAGGAAGCGGGCCCGCTCACTTCCAGCCCATGCGCCAGACCTCGGAGTTCTGCAGGACCTGCCACGGCAAGCGTTCGCTGCGGTGAGTCATCACGGCTTGCAGTTCAATCTCCAGGACCGTGCCTTCCTCGTCCTTGAACAGCTCGGTCACCAGAAAGTGTTTTTCGCGGTTGAGCGGCACTGCTGCGGTCCATTTCGACAGCAGCAGTTTGCGGGGATTGATGGTATTCACTTGAGGTGTTCCAGCAGACGGCGTGCAGCTTCCTGGCCGCTGAGCCATGCGCCTTCGACGCGACCGGACAGGCACCAGTCGCCACAGACGTAAATGCCCAGGTCGGCATCGGAAAGTGCGCCCCATTCGTGAGAGCCGGCCGGTTGTGCATACAGCCAGCGGTGTGCCTGGCTGAAGACCGGAGGAGGCATCGGGCAGTCGATCAGTTCT
>NZ_JANJFL010000155.1:0-519 GCF_024584215.1 Pseudomonas sp. LJDD11 | reverse complement strand
AGGGCCCGAAGGGTTACCGAGTGATTCTCGAACCCTTCACCGATGCCATCCAATGGCGCCGCAGCGACCGCGCGGAAGTGATTGCCCATTGGGCCAGCCGCTATGCCGAACGTCTTGGGCACTATTGCCTGGAGGCTCCGCAACAGTGGTTCAATTTCTACCCTTTCTGGAAGTCCGATGACGAATCAAGCTCCTGACACGGTCATGTTTGGCGAACGCGCACTGCGCATCGAGGACGTTCTGGCCTTGGCCAATCGCCAGGCCCCGACGGCTCTGCAGAACGACAGTGCCTTTCGGGAGCGCATCGCCAAAGGCGCGCAGTTCCTTGATTCCCTGCTGGACAAGGAAGGCGTGATCTACGGCGTCACCACCGGTTACGGTGACTCCTGCGTGGTCGCCGTGCCGTTGCAGCATGTCGAGGCCCTGCCACGACACTTGTACACCTTCCATGGCTGCGGCCTGGGCAAGCTGCTGGATGCTCAGGCCTCCCGTGCGGTCCTGGCAGCGCGCCTGCAATCG
>NZ_JANJFL010000154.1:237-519 GCF_024584215.1 Pseudomonas sp. LJDD11 | reverse complement strand
CTCATTGTTATTGGGCCGGGCCGGGTGACGGCGCGGCGTGATCAATGGGCTCATGTTGGCACATATGCAAAGCCCGATTCCAACCGGGAACCCGGTGGTCATCTTATACAGGGGCCATTCTTCGCTGCGCCCGATGAATGGAGCCGTTGCGCACCGCCCAGCGCAGTATCGGCGCGCAGCCATTGACGCTGGCGCGAATCATCCTGCGCCGCAAGGGGCCTTGTTCGACATCCAGCAGTTCGCAGGCCCAGAGCGGCAGCAGGTCGAACCCGGCCTGCATCA
>NZ_JANJFL010000154.1:0-227 GCF_024584215.1 Pseudomonas sp. LJDD11 | reverse complement strand
GGCGCCAAAGGGTTTGACCAGCCTGTTGGGTGCGGGCACGTTGAGCAGCAGGCGCAACACTTCGCGGCTGCGGTCGTCGCACAGCAGTTGCCCGCGAATGTTGTCCAGATAATCGGCAATCTGCTGGCGTGAGCGCGGTACATCACGGGCGCCCAGGCGTTCGGCGATGAGGGCGGTTTCCGCGTAGTAGGTGTCCTGTTCGGCCTGTGACAGCTCAGGGTCGAGAT
>NZ_JANJFL010000153.1:0-519 GCF_024584215.1 Pseudomonas sp. LJDD11 | reverse complement strand
GTTTGATCGAAAGGATTTCCAAACCTGGTGCTCTGCACAAAATGGTGTCAACAATTGATTTGCAGCTATAGCGCGGCAGCGTTCTATTTTCGCATCTGCCATGTGATCAAGCCCGAAAAAGCAGGACGTTAAGTCATGAATGCCTACGTGCGATTTTTCATGTGTTTGCTCGTTCACACTCTAGGATGTGTCGCGTATGCATTTTTGAATTACGCGGTTGTGACGGCGTACAAGGATTTGAACGGCGGTTTCACCTCTCATGGTGTTGGGATTGGCATGGCCAGTTACGCGCTCTTTTATATTTTTCTGGCCGTCAATTTAATCGTTCCTGTGATACCGAGCCTCATCGCCAAGCTACTGATTCTTTGCCTGATGGTGGGCTTTATCCTGCTTTGGATGCTTCCAGACAATCCTTTGAGGGCTTTGTTTTATAGCGTAGCTCAGGGGTGTGTAACCCTTTTGGGGATTCTCGTGACTCAAGTCATCGAACTGCGTTGGGTTTTGAGATCTACCTCTGAA
>NZ_JANJFL010000152.1:0-520 GCF_024584215.1 Pseudomonas sp. LJDD11 | reverse complement strand
CGCTCGTGGTGCTGATCAGCGGCGGATCTATGAAGAGCTGGATGACTTTCAGTCGCGCCGCCCTATAGACGTAATCAAGGCTAACCGACCGATTTTGTTTCTCGATGAGCCGCAGAAGATGGAAGGGGCCAAGACGCTGGCGTCCTTTAGCGAGTTTAATCCGTTGATGATTGTGCGCTACTCGGCTACGCACAAAACCGAGTACAACAAAATCCACCGCCACGACGCGCTTGATGCTTACAACCAGAAACTGGTGAAAAAGATCAGCGTGCGCGGTATTACGGTCAAAGGCTTGACCGGGACCAATGCTTATCTGTTTCTGCAGGACATCGATGTCTCGACCAAATCGCCCGTGGCTCGGGTCGAGATGGAGATAAAACAGAGCAGTGGTATCAAGCGCGTGATGCGCAAACTTGGCCGCAATGACAATCTGTACGACCTGTCTGGTGGGCTCGATCAGTACAAAGACTACATAGTTGCCGATATCGACGCCCGTATCGACACGCTGAGCTTTACCAAC
>NZ_JANJFL010000151.1:0-520 GCF_024584215.1 Pseudomonas sp. LJDD11 | reverse complement strand
CCAGATCGACTGCGCGGAGTTGCCACGTGTCGAGTCGCTCATGCCAACGCAGGGCATGTTGTTGTTCTTTGCCGTAAACGACGAAGAACAGATTTGGAATACAGACGCACCCTGGGAACGTGTCCGGGTCCTGTATGCGCACAACGTGCCCGAGGACCAGCCCGCGCGCCAGGCGCCGGAAAATCTGCGCCCGATTCAGGACGTGAAGACAGTGGACAGTCCGTACACGGAACCGGAGTGGTTGTTGCCGGGTGAGAGTGGTCCCCGCGTCCACGTGCAGTGGCCATTGGTTGCACGGCGGATGGACACTTGGCCATACGACATGCCGACACCAGAAGACGGCTCAAGGCCAGACATGGCGGCCTACCATCAGCGATGGTCCGAGCTGAGCCTCGGAGCCGCTGTGGCGGCGACCGGGCTAATACCCAACGCCGACGCGGTTTTACATTGGGAGCAGCCGCTGTCTCAAACCTGGAAGTTCCCTGCCCAGTGGTTGCGCTATCAGCTTGATTTCCCCCAG
>NZ_JANJFL010000150.1:0-521 GCF_024584215.1 Pseudomonas sp. LJDD11 | reverse complement strand
TAGCAGGAGCAACTGGGGTAGAAACGACAGTGACTGGCCATCAGCGGGCTAATGGCATAGCGGTAAAACTGGATCGGAACGAGTGCCAGTTTACGCATCTGGACTGTCTACCCCTGCAGTTTCGGGTTTTGCTTCTGGAGTAGGTCGGCTACGCGCCAGACGTTTCCAGAGCTTGCCGAAATGCTGAATCAATTCCGGGTTTTCTATATCACCCAGACCCTTACGCGCGACGGTCACGATATCCCAACCGACCAGATTATCCTGGTGTTGGCGAAATGATTCGCGCATGAGGCGTTTCAAGCGGTTTCGCTCAACGGAGAGTTTTACGCTCTTTTTACCTATCACCAGCCCCAGGCGGGGATGATCAAGGTCGTTGTTGCGAGCAAGGAGCAGGAGATTTTTCCCCGGAACCTTGCCGGTAGGGGAGTCAAAGACTGCCTTGAAATGCCGGGGAGTCAGCAAACGCTTTTCCCGACTGAAGTCTCGACTCACCACCAGTGCCGATTTATCAAACTGCCAGA
>NZ_JANJFL010000015.1:0-138177 GCF_024584215.1 Pseudomonas sp. LJDD11 | reverse complement strand
AGTCCGAAAGGTAGAGCCGGTTTGCGAATAAGAGAATGGACTTGCGTGTGCTGCGGTACAGCCCACGACCGTGATGTAAACGCGGCCCGGAACATTCTCGCGGCGGGGCATCGCCGTCTAGCTGTAGGAATCCCCGCTCTTTAGGGCGGGGAGGATGTCAACTAGTGCCCGTGGCTTCTGCCGACATGTGACGGCTCACCCTCGGGCGCCGCCACCGCGCCGGTGACTTCCAGGCGATCAAGAATCGCGCAGTGGTCCGGGTCGTTGTCGTTGCAGCGCTGGCGCAGGTTACGCAACTGCTGTTGCAGCGCCTGCAGGCTGGCGACCCGCGCGTCGACGTGGGCGATGTGCTCGTCGATCAGGGCATTGACGCTCTCGCACTGATCCTGCGGGCTGTCGCGCAGGTTCAGCAGGCGCCGGATTTCATCCAGGGTCATGTCCAGGCTGCGGCAATTGCGGATGAAGCTCAGGCGCTCGACGTGGGCCTGGGTGTACAGCCGGTAATTGCCTTCGGTACGCGACGGCACAGGCAGCAGGCCTTCGCGTTCGTAATAGCGGACGGTTTCGACCTGGGTGTCGGTCAGTTTGGCCAGTTCACCGATTTTCATGAGCAGGATTCCGCGCAGGTGCTTGACCCTATAGTGGCTACAGGGTGTTCACTTGGCAATATCTTGATTTGGAGGATGGACCCATGGGGCAGATCACCCGGCTTACACCTGTGCATAAACATGACGATCACCAACCTGAGCAACCCGCCCACACCCATGGCTGCTGTGGCGGTGCTGCGGCACCGGCGCAGGTGACCCTGGTCGCGGCGGCGGATGGTGAGGCGCGGTTGAGCCAGTTCAGCATCGAGCAGATGGACTGCCCCACCGAACAGACCCTGATTCAGGATCGCCTGGGCAAAATGGAGGGGATTCACAAGCTGGAATTCAATCTGCTGCAGCGTCGTCTCGGGGTCTGGCATGTGTTGCCCGACACCGCCGCGATTCGTGACGCAATTGGCTCGCTGGGCATGCAGGCCCAGCCGCTCGAAGAGGGCCCAGAGGCTGCTACGGTAGCGAAAAAAAGCGCCTGGAAGCTGCTGACCGTGTCGGGCCTGACTGCACTGGGCGCAGAGCTTGTGCATTTCAGCGCAGGGCCGGAGTGGCTGGTGATCGTGCTGGCGCTGGTGTCGATCCTCAGTTGTGGCCTGGGCACCTATAAAAAGGGCTGGATTGCCCTGAAAAACCTCAATCTGAACATCAATGCGCTGATGAGCATCGCGGTTACCGGCGCGGTGCTGATCGGCCAGTGGCCGGAAGCAGCCATGGTGATGTTCCTGTTTACCGTGGCCGAACTGATCGAAGCGCGCTCGCTGGACCGGGCGCGCAACGCCATCAGCAGTCTGATGCAACTGACTCCGGAAACCGCCACCGTGCAGCAGGCCGATGGCAGTTGGCTGGAGCTTGAAGCCAAGGCTATCGGGCCTGGAGCGTTATTGCGGGTGCGGCCCGGCGAGCGCATCGCCCTGGACGGCGAAGTGGTCAGCGGGCAATCGAGCATTGATCAGGCGCCGATTACCGGCGAAAGCCTGCCGGTGGAAAAGACCGTGGGCGACAAACTGTTCGCTGGCACCATCAACCAGGCAGGTTCTTTGGAGTACCGGGTGACGGCTGCGGCCAGTCAGTCGACCCTGGCGCGGATCATCCATGCCGTGGAACAAGCGCAAGGCGCCCGTGCGCCGACCCAGCGTTTCGTTGACCAGTTCTCGCGGATCTACACCCCGGCCGTGTTCCTCACCGCGCTGGCGGTGGCTTTGATCGCACCGCTGTTGTTTGCCGGCGCGTGGTTCGACTGGGTCTATCGGGCGCTGGTCCTGCTGGTGGTGGCCTGCCCTTGCGCACTGGTGATTTCCACCCCGGTGAGTATTGTCAGCGGTCTGGCGGCGGCGGCGCGTAAAGGCATCCTGATCAAGGGCGGGGTGTATCTGGAGATGGGCCGGCAGATCGACTACCTGGCCCTGGACAAGACCGGCACCCTGACCCATGGCAAGCCGGTGCAGACCGACTGTGTGGTACTCGACAGCCGGGTCAGCAACGCACCAACCATTGCCGCCAGCCTGGCGGCACGCTCTGACCACCCGGTGTCGCTGGCCATCGCTCAGGCCGCCGATAGCAGTCTGGCGCTGGCGCCAGTCAGCAACTTCGAAGCGCTGGGCGGTCGTGGTGTGGCCGGGGACATCGACGGTCGTCGTTATCACCTGGGCAACCACCGCCTGGTGGAGGAGTTGGGGCTGGGCTCAACAGCGTTGCAAGCACGGCTCGATGCACTGGAGTCGCAGGGCAAGACGGTCGTGCTGCTGCTCGACGAAAACGGCCCGCTGGCGTTGTTCGCGGTGGCCGACACGGTCAAGGACAGTAGCCGCGAAGCCATCGCGCAACTGCATGAGCTGGGCATCAAGACCCTGATGCTCACCGGTGATAACCCGTACACCGCCCGTGCGATTGCCGATCAGGTTGGCATCGACCAGGCCCGCGGCAATCTGCTGCCGGCCGACAAACTGCAAGCCATTGAAGCGCTGTACGCCAACCAGCACCGGGTTGGCATGGTCGGCGACGGCATTAACGACGCCCCGGCCCTGGCGCGTGCCGAAATCGGTTTCGCCATGGCCGCCGCCGGCACTGACACCGCCATCGAAACCGCCGATGTCGCGCTGATGGACGACGACCTGCGCAAAATCCCGGCCTTCATCCGCCTGTCCCGCGACACCTCAGCCATCCTGCGCCAGAACATCGCCCTGGCACTGGTGACCAAACTGATCTTCCTGGCTATCACCTTCACCGGCATGGCCACCATGTGGATGGCCGTGTTCGCCGACATGGGGGTAAGCTTGCTGGTGGTATTCAATGGATTGCGCTTGCTCAAAAAATGAGCAGGCTCTAATGACACGCTATGCAATCGCAGACTTACAGCTACAACGTATCCGTAACTGCATACCCCGGTGGGAGCCAGCTTGCTGGCGAAGGCGGCGGCACATTCGCAGCAGATGCTGTGAATGTGCCGGTCTCGCTGGGCAAGGTCTTTGCGGCTGAAGCGGATTAAAGCCCGGCCGCTCCTACAGGGTTTTGCCTTTCCCGGCATCTGTGTTCGGCTGTACCCAGATGTAATAAGCCAGCACCAGCAACACCACCCATACCGCACCTACCATCAATGCCGCGCGGCTGTTCGGGAACCAGCCCAATACACCAAAGATGAACACCATGAACACAATCGCCGCCGCCGGACCCCAAGGCCAGAACGGCACCGGGAACTGCAGCTTGCTGACCTCATCGGCATTCATTGAACGACGCATGGCCACCTGAGTGAGCAGAATCATCAGCCATACCCAGACCGTGGCGAACGTAGCCAGCGACGCGATAAGCAGGAACACATCCTTGGGAATCAGGTAATTGAGCACCACACCCCCCAGCAAGGTGATCCCCATCACCAGCACCGTCATCCACGGCACGCCCTGTTTCGACAGCTTGGCAAAGCTCTCTGGCGCCTGACCTTCTTTGGCCATGCCGTACATCATCCGTCCGGCACCGAAAATATCGCTGTTGATCGCCGACACTGCAGCCGAAATCACCACGATATTCAACACCGTGGCTGCCGCAGGCATACCCAGATTATTGAAAATCTGCACGAACGGGCTGCCCTGGGTACCGATCTGCGGCCATGGGAACAGGCACATCACCACAAACAAGGTCAGTACATAGAACAGCAGGATCCGCAGCGGCACCGCGTTGATCGCCTGCGGCAGGCTGCGTTTCGGGTCCTTGGCTTCACCGGCGGTGATGCCGATGATCTCGATGCCGCCGAAGGCGAACATCACCACTGCCAGCGAGGCGATCAGCCCGGCCACGCCATTGGGCATGAAGCCGCCGTGTTCCCATAGGTTGCTGATCCCGGTGGACACCTCACCGCCGGTCGCACTACCGATACCGAACAGCATGATCCCCGCGCCGCCGACGATCATGCCGATGATGGCGCTGACCTTGAGCAATGACAGCCAGAACTCGGCCTCACCGAACACCTTGACGTTGCACAGGTTCAGCGCGCCGATGAAGAACACAATCGACAACACCCAGATCCAGCGCGGCACCTCCGGGAACCAGAAGCCCATGTAGATACCGAATGCGGTCACGTCGGCAAGGCAGACGATGATCATCTCGAAGGCATAAGTCCAACCCAGCACAAAGCCTGGCAACGGGCCCAGATAGCGGCTGGCGTAGTGGCTGAACGAGCCGGATACCGGGTCATGAACGGCCATTTCACCCAGTGCGCGCATGACCATGAACACCGCCGCACCACCGATCAGGTAGGCCAGCAGTACCGCCGGGCCGGCTTGCTGGATGGCGGCCGCCGAGCCATAGAACAGCCCTGTGCCGATGGCAGAGCCCAGAGCCATGAAGCGGATATGGCGGGCGGATAACCCACGTTTCAAACCATCTGTTGACGTCATTTCTGGTCCAATTCATTACTGGTGTGGCAAGTGACTGCACAGCTGTGCGCAAAAAACTGCCCCTGACAGGCAAGCCCGCCATTCTACGGCAAGAATGCCGTAAGCGTTTTGCGCGATTGCTCAGATCACTTTTACTGCCCGCCCAATGAACTGGATCGGCCCGGTCGGTTTGCCGGTCGATGAGCCGTTGGCGCTTTCCAGGGTCAGCTCGAACAACTGGTTGGGTTGCAGTGGCGGCAGTTTGTCGAGCGGTACATGCAGCGTCTGGCCAGGTTTGACCAGGCCCAGCGAGACCGGGCCTTGCCAGTCATCGCCCTTGGTCCAGAACTCCAGCGCCTTGTCGCTGGGGACTTCACTGACGCTCAGCGGAATCAACTGGATCTGGCGGCTGTCGCGGGTCTGCACCACCCAGCCCGGCGCCTTGTCTTGCGGTGCGACCAGCACCACCACATACGAGGGCTGGCTGAGCGGTGGCTGCATCAGCAGCAGGCTGCCCAGCACCAGCGAGGCCGCCAGCCCGGCACCGGCCAGGCCGCGCCACAGCCCCAGGCTGTCCCACCAGCGCCGGGCGCGCTCGGCACTGCGCAGCGGTTCGGCCAGCGACTGTTCGATGCGCGACCACAGTCCGGCAGATGGCTGTACCGGCTCGCACAGTTCGGTCAATGGCAGCAGCCGGGCTTCCCAGGCATCGACCGCGGCTTGCAAATCCGGCTCGACCGCCAGGCGCTGTTCGACCTCGGCCCGTTCGCTGGCAGACAGGGTGCCGAGCACATATTCGCCAGCCAGCTCATGAAGATCGCGATCAGCAGTTGAAGTCATCCCAGGCACTCCCGCAAGGCCGCCAGGCTGCGCTTGATCCAGGCCTTGACGGTGCCCAGCGGCGCGCCGACCTGCCGGGCGATCTGTTGGTGGGTGTAGCCGTCGACATAGGCGTGACAGATACAGTTGCGCCGCACCGGGTCGAGCTGTTCCAGACAATGCTGGAGGCGTCCCGGATTGACCTGCCAGTCGAACGCTTCAGCCTCCTGTGCCGCCAGGCCATGCACTTGATCTTCCTCCAGCGCCACTTCACGCGCGCTGTTGCGGATATGGTTAAGCGCCAGACGGCGGGTCAGGGTAAAGATCCAGCCACGGGCCGAACCACGCTGCGGATCGAACCGGTGGGCCTGAGCCCAGATTCTGATGAACGCGTCATGCACGATATCTTCTGCCTGCGCGCGGTCACGCACGATGCGCAGGACAACGCCCAGCAAGCGGGCGCTTTCCTGATGATAAAGGCGCTGCAAGGCCCCACGCTCGCCACGCGCGCAGGCCTGCAGGGCGGCTTGATAATCAAACTGCGATTCGTACGAGGTCAAAGTCGATCCACCATCTGAGGATTACTGCGACCTCGAACGAGGCTGCCAGTGCAGCAGCATATACCACACCGGCTGGCGGTTAGTTGGCAGCCCAGAAAACATAATCGGCCTGGTACTTGACCACTTCCTTGGCGCCCTTGTTGCTCTCGTTGCAGGCTTTGGCCGGGGCCACGCCGCCCTTGAGCGCCACGCGCTGGATATAGGTGGTGCCGGTCAGGGTGCCTTTGCCTTCAGCCGGGTTGGCCTTGACCAGTTGATAAGGCAGGTTACCCGCGCTCGATGGCGCGACCGCGACCTGGGTGCCGGTCAGTTTCGAGCCGTCTTTGGCTTCCCAGGTGGCGGGCGGGCCGTAGTAGCTGCCGACCGCCTTGCCGCTCTTGTCATTGAGTACCGCCTTGGGACCGACGAAGGTCCATTCCAGCTCGTTGGCGGCATTGGCTTTGGCCTTGCATTCGTAGGTAATTTCACCGACGCCGGTGGTGTGCAGGCTGACCTTGTTGCCGGCCGGCACCCGCACGCTTTCGGGCAGATCGGACTGGGCGAAGGCGCCCGGTGCCAGGCAAGTCAGCGCCAGAGTGGTTCCGGCCAGGCAGAGCAAGCGTTTTGCGTTCATGCAGAAATCTCCAGAAAGTTGAACCGCGCTCAGCAACTCAAGGGCTGCTATGAAGTACTACCCGCGGGGAGACGATCTGGATGCAGTGGCGAAAAAATATTTTTCGGCTGGCTAATGCTGTTGGGTTGGCAGTGATTCAAGCGCTGGCGGGCGCTGCTCATCCGGGATTTGACGATAAACGCTGCGGGCCATGAGTGCGCAACACCACCACACCACCAGCCCGGCCCAGAAGGTGTGTGACAGGTAGTGCCAGCCCTGCAGCACCCGGGTGGTGCCGAATACCAGGCCCAGCGCCAGGGTTGTGATCAGGACCTTGCGTGCGTGTTGCCACTGATACCGCCGGGCAATGAAGTACAACGCCATCAGGCTGAACGCCCCGCTGGCATGGCCACCCGGCCAGCAGCGACCGGGGCCGGCCTTATCGAACAGGCTGAAGTTGGCAAACCACAGGTAGTGCTGCTGCTTGCCGCCATACAGGGTGGTTTCCACCGGACAGTACACGCTGGTGTGGCTTTTGAGGTAATGGACGGCCGTTGCACTCAGAGCGAAAGCGAACAGGAAATACAGACTGTCGCGAGCATGACGGTGCGACCATTCCAGCACTGCGGCCAGGCGTGCTTTACGGGTCAGACGCAGCACGCGGTTATCGGGGCGGCGGTTTAGCAGCCACCAGGCACCCGCCAGCAGCAGCGCAACGATTGCCGCACTGGTGAACAAGCCTGGAATCGCCCGCGCCCATTGATGGGTAATGCGTTCGAACAGCAGGTTGTGTTCGAACACGAAGGTCTGTGTGGCCGGGTCGTAAAACAGATTACTGATGGCCTGGTCCAGGTCGGTAAGGTCGAAGGCCAGGAACGTCAATACGGCCAGTAGCACCGAGATGCTCAGCGAAGGGTGGCGGGCGGGCATGGCTCACTCCTGGAATACGGACAGCTTTTGCCACTGGTCAGCTTTCATCGAACCCAGCAGGTGTGGTTTGCCCTGACCATTGACTGACACCAGCAGCGCTTCGGTGTAATCGCTATCGCGCTCGCCTGGCTGCACGTGGAGTTTGCGCAGCAGGTGGTCGATACAGCCGCTGTGGGTCACCAGCACCATATTGCGATGGCGGGTTTTTTGGGTCATCAGGCTGCCAGCAAACCCGGCGTCGCAGTTCCCGACCCAGCTGGCGGTGGGAATTTCCCGGCCAAAGATGAACGAGGCGGTCTGGCGGGTGCGGGTCAATGGGCTGGCCAGCACCTGGGCATCGGCCAGGCCCAGCTTCTCAAGGCCAATGCCCACACCCTGAGCCACCTGGGTGCCGGCCAGGGTGATGCCGTCGGGCGGACCCAGGCAAGCGTTGCTGGACTGGTCGCAGCGCTCGGCATGGCGAATCAGCACGATTACATTGCCTTGCTGCCATTGGGCAAGGGCCCCGGAGTTGACCAGTTGATTATCTTTGCCAAGGTCGGTGACCCGATTGAGGCTCAGGTACCAGCCAGCGGCTGCAGTCATGATCAGCAGTATCGCAAAGGCAACGCTGCGGGCGAGTTTGCGCAACAGGCTGCGGGGCGCGAGCGATGGGGTCAGGGGGGTGTCGAGGGTCAGGGCCACGGGGTGCTCCGCACTGATGATTGTGAGCTGGCGCGGTTGCGCGTCAGCGAGGCTGGCCGCACTTTAAGAACCCGCAGGTACCGGGTCGGTGAAGTGCTTGTGAAAAAAACATCACGCGCCGTCGGCATGCTCTTTTTGCAGTATGTACACGCTGCGCATCGACAACAGCGGGGCGAAATCCAGGCGTTGCAGGATGTGAAAACCGGCTGCGCGAAACTCTTTTTCGATCCGGGCGCCGGGCATGGCAACGTAATCGTCGGCTTCTGCCTCGCGGTCAGGGAAAAAGCGTTGCTGCCAGGCCGACAGGTTGCCGTCGATGCAGACCGAGACAATCACGGTCTCGCGGGTGACGCGATGGAATTCCTGCAGCAGCTCCATTCGCAGCATCGAGTCGCGCACCTGCGCGAACAGATCCATGCAGAAGATGCAGTCAACACAGTTGTCCGGCAGGTCGATGTCCAGCACGGTGGTCTGCAAGGGCATGATGCGCTGTACCAACGCTGGCTCGTGGCTGCTACAGGCCGCGTGGATGGTGTCGGCACTCTGGTCGGCGGCGACGATGATGCGTGAGGTTTTTTCTGCCAGTACCTGCCAGAAACGCCCGGCATCACAGGGTAAATCGAGCACCAGTCCTGGATCGTCAGCCCAGTGCAGAGCCTTGCGCGCAAGTTGTTCTTCACGCCACCGCACCAGGCGTGTGGACAGGCTGGTATGCGCAACAGTCAGATGATGGCCGACCGCATGATGGTCAAGGCCTGGTTCAATGCTTGATGGCGTGCTCATGACACTCTCCAGTGGTTCATGAGCACTACATTAATGAGCCTGACGTAGCACGATGGTCAGGCGCAGGTGAAAAGCGTGTCAGCTTCGCTGCGGTGCGGCCCGCAACAGCAGCATGCCGAGCACGGCCGACAGCCCCGAGCCGATCAGCACGCCGACTTTTACTTCATCGACCAGATGCGGCGCACCGGGGAAGGCCAGGTTGCCGATGAACAGGCTCATGGTGAAACCGATGCCACACAGTACCGCCACACCATACACCTGCAGCCAGTTGCTACCCTGCGGCAAGACGGCCAGCCCGGCGCGGATCGCCAGCACGGCCGCGAGGAACACGCCGACCTGCTTGCCGACGAATAACCCCAGCGCCACCCCCAGCGGCACCGGGTCGACCAGGTTGTCGGCGCTGATCCCTGCCAGCGATACACCGGCATTAGCAAAGCCGAAGATCGGCACGATGGCGAACGCCACCCAGCCGTGCAGCTTCTCTTCGAGCAGCAATAGCGGCGACTGGCTTTCGTCCTTCTCGCTGCCCAGCGGGATGCACAGTGCCAGCGCCACACCCGCCAGCGTGGCATGCACGCCGGACTTGAGTACGAACACCCACAGCAATACGCCCAGCAGCAGGTAGGGCAGCAGGCGTTTGACCTGCAAGCGGTTCATGATCACCAGCACCGCCAGCGTGGCGAATGCGGCGAGCAGCATGGGGATGTTCAGGCCCGAGCTGTAGAACAGGGCGATGATGGTCACTGCGCCCAGGTCATCGAGGATCGCCAGGGCGGCCAGAAAAACTTTCAGCGAAGTCGGCACCCGTTTGCCCAGCAACGACAGCACGCCCAGCGCGAAGGCGATGTCGGTGGCTGCCGGGATCGCCCAGCCACTGAGGGTTTGCGGGTTGCTCCAGTTCACTGCCAGATAAAGCAGTGCCGGTACCAGCATGCCACCGGCAGCGGCAAAGCCGGGCAGGGCGCGTTGCTCCCAGGTTGACAGGCCGCCGGCCAGCACTTCGCGCTTGATCTCCAGGCCGACCATCAGGAAGAACACCGCCATCAAGCCGTCGTTGATCCACAGCTCCAGCGACAAGCCTAGCCAGACGGTATGCAAGGCTGCGAAGTAACGGTCGGCCAGCGGACTGTTGGCGACGATCAGCGCCGCCAGTGCAGCGAGCATCAGGACGATGCCGCCAGCGGCTTCGGAATGCAGAAAATTACGCAGCAGGGCGAGGGCGCGGGGTGATTCCTGGCGCGGAAAGTGAGTCATTGGATTTCCTGTAAATCGTTAAAGCGCGTTTATTGTGCGCCGATAGCAGACAGCTCGATCAGGCAGCAGCGGCTTGGGCCGGGCGCCTGCAGTTCGATTTCCAGCAAGCCGCCGGGGTTGTCGGCGCGCAGGCAGTCATGTTGGCCGAGAATTTCCCAGAGCCCGTCATTGATGCTGATTGCAACTTGTTGCGCGGCACTGAACAGCAATACCACGCTGGCTGAGCTGAACAGCCGTTGCGGCTGGATGACGTCCAGCCAGTGCAGGCGTGCGTTGTAGCGTTGCGGGTGGTAGATCAGGTTGAAGTCGCGAATCGGACCGTCCAGCAAGGTGCTGCTGACCTGGCTGTCACCGCTGAAGGCCAGCGGGTCGGAGACTTTCAGCGGGCGGCTGGGTTGGCCGTCGATGGTCAGGCTCATGCCAGCGCCTTGCAGCACGGTGATGATGCGTTGATAGCCAGCAAAAACAGAAAAATCGCCACTGTTTTGCACATCGGCCAGCGACAGGCGCCAGCCAAAGTCATCGAGTGCCTGCCCGGCGTCACGGGCGATTTCCATCGTCGTACCGCCGCCGTTCTTCCAGGGGGCACTGGGGTAATCCTTGGCGTGGAGCAGGATGGTATGGGGCATGGGTCGGACGTCCTTGAGGCATGCAGGGCGATGGCCATCATAGCAGTTGTCGATACAACCGGGCCGCGTCACTTGCGATCGGCAATCACCCCGATCAGCACCAGCACCACCAGCAGCACCGGCGCCAGGCTGTAGTTATTGAACTGGCTGAGTCCCTTGACCACCCAGGGGGTGGCGTAGATCAGCGCCGCACCGCTGCCGATGGTGCAGGCCAGGGCGATCAATGGCACACGAATGGCACTGCTCATGCTGCCGACCCGTTGCTCGACCCAGCCTTTGATATCTGCACCGAACAGCACCAGCAGGCAGCCCACCAGGGCCAGGGCGATTTCCGAAAGATTGCTGCGGCTCCAGCGCGAAACAGTGGCGAGCAGATCGAGTACGAGGTCCATGCAGGTTCCTTAGATCAGAAAGTATTGCAACAGGTCGTTGAGGAACAACTGGCCCTTGGGCGTGGCCGCCAGACGCTGCGGATCGGCCTGCAACAGGCCGCGTTGTTCGGCCTGCTCACGGCCGAGGGCCAGTGAATCGGGGCTTAGACCGGTTCTTTCACGAAATAATGCAGCGTCCACGCCATTTGTCAGGCGCAAGGCGTTCATCAGAAACTCGAAGGGCAGCTCATCGAGCGGCAACAGCTTGCTGCCGGCCTGGAATGGCTTGGCCGGGTTGAGGTAATCCTTGGGCAGGCGGGTCTTCCAGGTGCGTTCAATGCGCCCGTCCGGGTGGCTGAGCTTGCCGTGGGCGCCGGCACCGATGCCGATGAAGTCACCGAAGCTCCAGTAGTTGAGGTTGTGGCGCGCCTCTTTGCCGGCCTGGGCATAGGCCGAGACTTCGTACTGTGCATAGCCATGTTCAGCCAGCAATTGCTGGCCGGCTTCCTGTATATCCCAAAGGATATCGTCTTCGGGCAGCAACGGCGGCTGGTTCCAGAACACCGTATTGGGCTCCAGAGTCAGCTGATACCACGACAGGTGGGTGGGCTGCAGGGCGATGGCCTGACGCAGATCGGCCAGCGCTTCGTCCAGGCTCTGGTCCGGCAAGCCGTGCATCAGGTCGAGATTGAAGTTGTCGAAGCCAGCCTGGCGCGCCATGTCGGCGGCGCGAATCGCCTCATCACCGTTATGAATGCGCCCCAGCGCTTCGAGCTTGTCGGGCTGAAAGCTCTGAATGCCGATCGACAGGCGGTTGATGCCCAGCTTGCGGTAGGCACTGAATTTGGCTTGCTCGAAAGTCCCGGGGTTGGCCTCCAGGGTAATTTCGATATCGTCAGCGAAGCGGATACGTTGCTCGACCCCCACCAGCAGGCGGCCCAATGCTTCAGCGCTGAACAGGCTGGGGGTGCCGCCGCCAAAGAAGATCGAGCGCAGTTCGCGGCCATGCACGTTGGGCAATTCCAGGTCCAGGTCGGCCAGCAAGGCGTCGACGTACTCCTGCTCCGGCAGCACCGGGGTTGAAGCGTGGGAGTTGAAGTCGCAGTACGGGCATTTGCGCACGCACCACGGGATATGAATGTACAGCGACAGCGGCGGCAGTTCGGGCAAGGCGTCGCGCGGGGCTACCGAAGAGAAACCGCCGGCACCGGGGTGCAGCGGTTGTACGTCTGAATCAGTCATTACAGGCCCAGACGCTCGCGCAGCAACACCATGGCACGGGCCCGGTGGCTGAGCTGGTTCTTGTCGGCCGGCGCCAGGTCAGCGCTGGAGCAGTTGCGCTCCGGCACCCAGAACAGCGGGTCATAGCCGAACCCGTGTTCGCCGCTGGCGGCATGCAGGATGCGCCCGTGCCACAAGCCTTCGCAGAGAATCGGCAGCGGGTCGTCGGCGTGCCGTACCAGCGCCAGAACGCAGACAAACTGCGCGCCGCGTTGCTCATCGGGGACGTCTTTCAGAGCGTCGAGCAACTTGGCGTTGTTTGCCGCATCTCCCTGGCCGTCGGCATAGCGCGCCGAGTAGATGCCCGGTGCGCCACCGAGAAAGTCCACCGCCAGGCCGGAATCATCAGCCAAGGCTGGCAGGCCGGAAATCCGCGCCGCGTTGCGCGCCTTGAGGATCGCGTTCTCGACGAACGACAGGCCGGTTTCATCCGGCTCGACCGTGCTGAATTCGCCGATCGAGCGCAGTTGCACGCTGCCGCCAAGCATGGCTTGCAGCTCTTTGAGTTTGCCGCCGTTGTGGCTGGCCAGTACCAGTTGGGTGAAATTCATCATGGGTCCGGAAAGAGTTCCTGGTTGAAACTGAAGCGGTGGGTCACGCCGCCGGTTTCCACCTTGAGGTCGAAGATTCGGGTTTGCTGTTGCGGCACAGGATACTGCGCCACGTAGTAGATCGCGCCGGTTTCACGGATCACCCGGAAGTTGAGCGGCAGGCTGTCGCCGGTCAGTGACTTGAGGCTGCCGCTGACCTGGGCTGCCTGCGGCTGGCCCTGTTTGAGCACCGTCAGGTTGATCACGCCCTGCTGCTTGCTGCGGATCAGTTGCAGTTGCCGGGCGAGCTGCGGTTGCAGGAAGGTCGAGCTGAACGTCGAGTAGTGCACCGTCACATCGCCAAAACGTTGCTGGCGGTCAGCGTCGATACGCTCTGCCGCCAGGGCCGGCAGGGCCATGGCGGTGAACAACAGGCAGGTCAGATGTTTCAACAACCTGTTCATGGGCATGTCCTCGGGGTGCTCAGACCGCGAGCTGATGCTCGCTCAGGCCCGGGCTGCGGACCCGGTAGATTCCAACCTCACCCAACAGATTAGGCCACAGTTTGCTCGCCCACCCGTGGCGGTGCTGGTTATCCACCGCCATGCGATCGAGCACCCGTGCGTCACGCTCACGGCACAGCGCCTCGAAGTCCTTGAAGGTGCAGAAGTGGATGTTCGGCGTGTTGTACCAGGTGTAGGGCATGAAGTCCGACACCGGCATGCGGCCGTTGCGGGCCAGGTACCAACGACAGCGCCAGTGGCCGAAGTTGGGGAAGGTGATGATGCACTGGCGGCCCACGCGCAGCATTTCGTCGAGAATCTTGTCCGGGTAATGCACGGCCTGCAACGCCTGGGTCATGACCACCACGTCGAAACTGTTACTGGCGAAGTTGCCCAGCCCCTTGTCCAGATCCTGCTCGATGACATTGATGCCGTTGAGCATGCACTGGGCAATGTTGTCGGGGTCTTTTTCCAGGCCGTAGCCGGTGACTTGCTTGTGGTCGCGCAGCCAGGCCAGCAACTCGCCGTCGCCGCAGCCCAGGTCGAGCACGCGGCTGCCAGCGGGAATCCACTCCTGGATGATCTCCAGATCGGCTCTCATGAGGTCCTCACAGCGCAATACGATTCATGTAGTTGCCGAAAGCCTGCACATAGCGCGGGTTCGGGATCAGGAAGGCGTCGTGGCCCTGCGGCGCGTCGATTTCCAGGTAGCTGACGTCCTTGCGCGCCGCCATCAGCGCATCCACCAGTTCCCGCGAGCGGGCCGGCGAGAAGCGCCAGTCGGTGGTGAAGGACATCACGCAGAATTTCGCGGTGGCCGTGGCGAAAGTTTTTGCCAGGTCATCGTTGTGCTGCGCGGCCGGATCGAAATAGTCCAGCGCCTTGGTCATCAGCAGGTAAGTATTGGCGTCGAAGCGCCCGGAAAACTCCTCACCCTGATAACGCAGGTAGCTCTCGACCTGAAACTCCACGTTGTGGAAGTCGTAGTTGAGCTTTTCGTTTTTCAGGCCGCGGCCGAATTTCTCGCCCATCGAATCGTCGGACAGGTAGGTGATATGGCCGACCATCCGCGCCAGCATCAGGCCGCGCTTGGGAATCACGCCATGGCTCTGGAAAGCGCCTTTGTGGAATTCCGGGTCAGTGAGAATCGCCTGGCGCGCCACTTCGTTGAAGGCGATGTTCTGTGCTGACAGTTTGGGCGCCGAGGCAATTGCCAGGCAGTGGCGTACGCGCTCGGGGTAGCTGATGGTCCATTGCAGCGCCTGCATGCCACCCAGACTGCCACCGACTACCGCAGCCCATTGGCTGATGCCCAGGCGGTCTGCCAGACGTGCCTGGCTGTTGACCCAGTCCTCGACGGTGACCACCGGGAAGTTGGCGCCGAACGGGCTGCCGGTCTCCGGGTCAAGGCTGCTCGGCCCGGTGGAGCCGTTGCAGCCACCGAGGTTATTGAGGCTGACCACGAAGAAGCGGTTGGTATCGATCGGCTTGCCGGGGCCGATGCAGCTGTCCCACCAGCCCGGTTTGCGGTCTTCGCTGCTGTGGTAACCGGCGGCGTGGTGATGGCCCGACAGGGCGTGACAGATCAGCACCGCGTTGCTGCCCGCAGCGTTCAACTGACCGTAGGTTTCGTAAATCAGGTCATAGGCTGGCAGGGTACGACCGCAGGCCAGGGCCAGCGGTTCATCAAAGTGCGCCAGTTGCGGTGTGACCAGACCAACAGAATCGGGGGGAAAGACCGTGGGCATCGACCCTGCTCTCGCTGTAAAGAGGCGTAAGTCTAAAGACCCGAGGGGTTGGCAGCAACACAGAACCCTGTAGGAGCGTCCGGGCGGCGATCCGCTTTAGCCGCGAAAATCCATCAGGCGACGCAGTTGCATCGTTTGATCGGGGGCTTTCGCGGCTAAAGCCGCTCCTACGGGGGGGCGCGGTTACATCAGCATGCGCAGTACTTGCGGCATGCCGGTCATCGCCGCCAGGTTGTTGATCACCAGCATGTCCAGCAGCTTGATGACCATGAACGCCAGGATCGGCGAGATATCCAGGCCGCCCAGGTTTGGCAGCAGGCGACGAAACGGCGCCAGCACCGGCTCGCAGATCTGGTTGACCAGTTCGGCGCCAGGGTTGTGGCTGCCCGGCGCGACCCAGGACAGGATCACGCTGATGATCAGCGCATAGAAGAAAATGTTCAGGAACAATCCGGTGACACCGATGATTGCCCACACCAGCAGCGACAGGAACGGGCCGGTGGTGCCTGCGGCGAGCAGCAGGGTCAGGGCCATGAGCACCATCTGCACGATGATCGCCAGCACCAGCGACGACATGTCCAGGCCGAACAGGCTCGGGATGATCCGGCGCAGCGGGCGCAGCAGCGGCTGAGTGGCCTTGACCGCAAACTGGCTCAGCGGGTTATAGAAGTCGGCACGCACCAGTTGCAGCACGAAGCGCAACAGGATCACCAGCAGGTAAAGGCTGCCAAGGGTTTGCAGGATGAAAATTGCAGCGGTGTTCAATCCGATCATTGATCAGCTCCGGTAAGCGCCTGAAAAATTATTGGCCCAGTTGTTCGGCCAGTTCTGCCGAGCGTTTGGCTGCGGCATTGAGGGCCGTCTCGACCAGCGCTTCGAAGCCGCCAGCCTGGAAGGATTTGATTGCAGCTTCGGTGGTGCCGGCCGGCGACGTGACGCGGCGACGCAGTTCGGCGGCATCCACGTCGCTGCCGGTGCTCATCAGCGCAGCGCCCAGGGCGGTCTGCTGGGTGAGCTGGCGGGCGATGTCTTCGGGTAACCCCAGTTTGACGCCAGCGGCGGTCATGGCTTCGATCAGCAGGAAAAAATACGCAGGGCCACTGCCAGACACGGCAGTCACCGCATCGAGTTGCTGTTCTTGTTCAAGCCACAGGGCGACACCGACGGCCGACAGCAGTTGCTCGGCCTGCTGGCGCTGGACATCACTGACCTTGTCGGTGGCATACAGGCCGCTGACGCCCTGGCGCAGCAGGGCCGGGGTGTTGGGCATGCAGCGCACCACCGGTTGCTGTTCGCCCAGCCACTGGTTGAGGCTGGCGCAGGTGATGCCGGCGGCCACCGAAACGATGAGTTGCTCAGGCTTCAGGCTCGGCGCCAAATCCTGGCAGACCGCTTTCATCATTTGCGGCTTGACCGCCAGCAGCACCACATCGGCGCCCGTGACGGCGTCGGCGTTGTCGGCCACCACTGCAATGCCGTGCTCGGCAGCAATCCGGCCACGGGTCTCGGCCCCCGGATCGGCGGCGCGGATGTCGTCGGCTTCAACGCCCTGGGCACGCAGGCCGCCGATCAGGCTGGCGGCCATGTTGCCGGCGCCGATGAAGGCGATACGAGTCTTGCTCATGACAGGTTTCCTTGAGTTCAGAGGTTATGGCTGGCCGTGTGTCTGGCTGTAGTCGCGGGCGCCAAAGAGCGCGGTGCCGATACGCACCCAGGTGGCGCCTTCACTGATGGCGGCCTCCAGGTCATGGCTCATGCCCATGGAAAGGGTGTCCAGTGCTTGCGGCAGTTGTTCTTGCAGGATACGGACTCTGGCAAAGGCTGCATGCTGCGCTGCGACATCGTCGGTCGGTTCCGGAATCGCCATCAGGCCGCGCAACTTCAGTCGTGGCAGGCTGGCAATGGCCGCCGCCAGTTGCGGCAGCTCTTCAGGCGTGCAGCCAGACTTGCTGGCTTCACCGCTGACATTGACCTGGATACAGATATTTAACGGTGCCAGGTGTTCAGGCCGTTGCTCGCTCAGGCGTTGGGCTATTTTCAGGCGGTCCACAGAGTGTACCCAGTCAAAGTGCTCGGCAAGCGAGCGGGTCTTGTTCGACTGAATGGGGCCGATGAAATGCCAGTACAAGGGCAGGTCGGCCAATTGCTGCTGTTTGCCCAGTGCTTCTTGCAGGTAATTTTCGCCAAAGTGCCGCAGGCCGGCGGCGAAGGCTTCGCGCAAGGCCTCGGCGGGCTTGGTCTTGCTCACTGCCAGCAGGCCGATGCTGTCCGGGTCGCGCCGGGCTGCCTGGGCCGCGACGCGGATTCGTTGTTCGAGCGTTGATATATTCGCTGCTATCGTGGACATTGATTCGGGCCGGCAGAACTGAGGTCTGCGGCATTCTATGTGATTGAGGAGCTGTATGGATATTACCGAACTGCTGGCCTTCAGTGCCAAACAGGGCGCCTCCGATCTGCACCTTTCCGCAGGCTTGCCACCGATGATTCGTGTCGACGGTGACGTGCGGCGGATCAACCTGCCGGCGCTGGATGCCAAGCAGGTCAAGGCGCTGATTTACGACATCATGAACGACAAGCAGCGCCAGGATTATGAAGAACGCCTGGAAACCGACTTTTCTTTCGAAGTCCCCGGCGTGGCGCGCTTTCGGGTCAACGCTTTCAACCAGAACCGTGGCAGTGGCGCGGTGTTTCGCACCATTCCGTCGAAGATCCTCACCCTTGATGACCTCGGCATGGGCGAGAACTTTCGGCGCATCACTGACGTGCCACGCGGGCTGATTCTGGTCACCGGGCCTACCGGCTCAGGCAAGTCGACCACCCTGGCGGCAATGATCGATTACCTCAACAGCAACAAGCATCACCATATCCTGACCATCGAAGACCCGATCGAATTCGTCCACGAGTCCAAGAAGTGCCTGGTCAACCAGCGTGAAGTGCACCGCGACACGCTGGGCTTTTCCGAAGCCTTGCGCTCGGCGCTGCGTGAAGACCCGGACGTGATTCTGGTCGGCGAGATGCGCGACCTTGAAACCATCCGCCTGGCGCTGACGGCGGCTGAAACCGGCCACCTGGTGTTCGGCACCCTGCACACCACCTCGGCGGCCAAGACCATCGACCGGATTGTCGATGTGTTTCCGGCTGCGGAAAAGTCGATGATCCGCTCGATGCTCTCAGAGTCGCTGCACGCGGTGATTTCGCAGGCGTTGTTGAAGAAGGTGGGCGGTGGCCGGGTGGCGGCCCATGAAATCATGATGGGCACGCCGGCAATCCGTAACCTGATTCGTGAAGACAAGGTCGCGCAGATGTATTCCGCGATCCAGACCGGTGGCGCGCTGGGCATGCAGACCCTGGATATGTGCCTGGCCGAGCTGGTCAAGCGTGGCCTGATTACCCGCGACAACGCACGGGAGAAGGCCAAGGTGCCGGATAACTTCTAATCGGGCACCTGTACCTCTGCAGACGATCACCCGCCGCCCTGCCGCGCCGCAATTGCAGGACCTCGCAGGAGCCGCTTTAGCGGCGAATGGCGCGGGCGCTTCTAGTGACTCTGTCAGCCCTTGGCGATATTCAGCGGGGCTTTCTGCTTGGGCAGGACGCGCTTGGCGACCTTGTAGTTCTTGTCCCAGTAAGGCTTCTTCAGCGTGTCAACGGTTACCGCCTTGCCACGGCGTGGCGCGTGGACAAAGCGATCGTTGCCCAGATAAATGGCAACATGGTTGATGCGTCGGCTCTTGATGTTGAAGAACAGCAAGTCGCCCGGCTTGAGGTCTTTGCGGTCTACCGCCTGGCCATGACCCGAGGCCATGTCCTTGGAGCTGCGCGGCAGGTCGACATTGGTCACATCGGAGAAGGCGTATTTGACCAGCCCGCTGCAATCGAGACCCTTGCCCGGCGTCGTGCCACCCCAGCGATAAGGCGTGCCGACGGTTTCCAGCGCGCGCTTGATTACCGCATTGCCCTGTTTGTTGCTGCCTGCGACAGCGACGGTGTCTGCGGATTTTCTGGAATTTCTGGCCGGCAGCGGGTTCTGAACCGTCGCCTTGCGGTCGTGCACAGCGTTGATGGCTTGCGCACGCGCCTGGGCCTGCGAGGCATCATAAGGCTGGGAAGCATGGCTCTTGGCGGTAAAACCGCTGAAGCCGGCGGGTAAGCGTTGTTCACGATTGGTGGCGTGAACGGCCAGTGGCATAAGGAGACAAATGGTCAGCCATGTCTTGAAAAAAGGACGCATTTGGCAGGGCTCTTAAAGATCAGCGCGCAACTCTATAACAGCTTGAAGACAAAGCCGACCCCATTGGTCGAGCCAATACCCCCTGAACTCTTGCGGATTTATTCAAGGTCTCTCTTGTAGCCAGCAGCAATCCCTTGAGTTACAAGGGGTTGAAGGCATTCTGATGACGCAGGACCATACGTCGGAAGGCACATGAAAAGTCACAAACTTTACACCTATTTTTTTGTATCGATGCGAAGAGGTCGTTCATGAACAACTATCGGGCTAACACGCACAGCAAGGTACTGGGCTATCTGCTGTGGATTTTCGGCTTTCTGGGTGCGCACCGTTTTTACTACGGCAAGCCGGTGACCGGGACCATCTGGTTCTTCACCCTGGGGTTGTTGGGGATCGGCTGGCTGATCGACCTGTTCCTGATTCCGTCCATGGACCGCGAAGCCGACCTGCGTTTCACACCGGGGCCGACCGACTACAGCCTGGCGTGGATCCTGCTGACCTTCCTGGGCATCTTCGGCGTACACCGCCTGTATCAGGGCAAATGGATCACCGGGATCATCTACCTGTTTACTGGCGGGCTGTTTCTGGTGGGCGTGCTGTATGACTTCTGGACCATGAACAACCAGATTTCCATCAGGAATGCACAGTTGCAGCGTTGAAAATGCCTCGGTGCTACGTTATCGCGCAGCAAACACCGAATCCCGACCGGCCGGGCGGCGATCCGCTTTAGCCGCAATACCGTTCAGATAGCGCCGCATACCCGGAGGCTTGCCGGAGTGCCGGACCACAACGAAGACGGCGGCACGTTCGCAGCAGATGCTGTGAATGTGCCGGCCTCTTCGCGAGCAAGCTCGCTCCCACAGGGGGCATCTACGGGGTTACATCAAGCGCTGTAGGTAATCCGTCCGTCCACCAGGGTGTAACGCACTGCGCCCGGCAGGCAATGGTCGAAGAACGGGCAGTTTTCGCCTTTGGACAGCCAGGCCTGGCCAGCCAGGGTGCTGGCGGCCGGGTCGAACAGCACCAGGTCTGCGGCGCTCCCGGCCTGCAACTGACCGGCCGGCAGGCGCAGTGCCGAGGCCGGGCCGCTGCTGAGGCGAGCGATCAGGGTCGGCAGGTCAAGCAGGCCGTCCTCTACCAGGGTCATGGCCAGCGGCAAGAGCAGTTCGACGCTGCTGATGCCAGGTTCGGTCGCGCCGAACGGTGCCAGCTTGGCATCGCGCTCGTGGGGCTGGTGATGGCTGGAAATCGCCTGGATCACTCCCGACTTCACGGCGGCACGCAGGCCGTCACGGTCAGCGCGGGTGCGCAGTGGCGGTTGCACGTGGTACAGGCTGGAGAAGTCGATCAGCGCCTCGTCAGTCAGGATCAACTGATACAGCGCCACATCAGCCGTCACCGGCAGGCCGCGAGCCTGAGCGTCAGCGATCATTGCGGCGCCACGGGCGCTGGTCAACTGACTGAAGTGCGCGCGTACGCCGCTTTGCTCGACCAGCAGCAGGTCGCGGGCCAGGGCCACGGTTTCAGCAGTTTCCGGAATGCCCACCAGGCCAAGGAAGCTGGCAGTCGGGCCTTCGTGGGCCAGGCCGCCGGCGGCCAGGTCGTGATCCTGAGAATTGAAAATCACCGTCAGGTCGAAGGTTGCCGCGTATTCCAGCGCCCGGCACAGGGTGCGGGTATTGTCGAAGGTCTTCAGACCATTGGTAAAGGCCACGCAACCGGCGTCGCGCAGGGCGACCAGTTCGGCCAGTTGCTCGCCTTCCAGGCCCTTGCTCAGGGCGCCGATCGGGTACACCTTGCTGAAGCCGGCCTCGCGGGCACGGTCGAGAATCAGCTCGGCCACTGCCGAGGTGTCCAGGACCGGTTTGGTGCGTGGCGGGCAGCACAGGCTGGTCACGCCGCCAGCGGTGGCCGCACGGGTTTCGCTGGCGATGGTGCCTTTACGGCTGTAGCCGGGCTCGCGCAGCGAGACGTTGAGGTCGACCAGTCCGGGCGCGGCGACCAGGCCTTGGGCGTCGATGCGCTGGGCCGGCTCGAAACCTGCCGGTGCAGCGCCAATGGCTAACAGTTTGCCTGCTTCGATGTGCAGGTCGGTGACCTGATCCAGCCCGCTGACCGGGTCGATGACGCGAGCGCCGAGAATGCTGAGCTTCACAGGGCGTGCTCCTGCTCGAATTGACGTTGGGCGTTTTGCCCGCTCATGGCCATGGACAGGACCGCCATGCGCACCGCAATGCCATAGGTGACCTGGTTGAGAATCACCGAGTGCGCGCCGTCAGCCACGGCTGATTCGATCTCTACGCCGCGGTTGATCGGGCCGGGGTGCATGACGATGGCGTCAGGCTTGGCACCGGCCAGACGTGCGGTGGTCAGGCCGAACAGGCGGTAGAACTCACCCTCGCTGGGCAGCAGGCCGCCCTGCATGCGTTCACGTTGCAGGCGCAGCATGATCACCACGTCGACATCCTTCAGGCCGGCCGCCAGGTCGGTGTAAACCTTGACCCCGTACTGTTCGATGCCGACCGGCAGCAGGGTCTTGGGCGCGATCACGCGGATATCCGGGCAGCCCAGCGCCTTGAGCGCCAGCATGTTCGAGCGTGCCACTCGCGAGTGCAGGATGTCGCCGACGATGGCTACCGAAAGGTTTTCGAAGCCGCCTTTGTGGCGGCGGATGGTCAGCATGTCGAGCATGCCCTGGGTCGGGTGCGCGTGGCGCCCGTCGCCGCCGTTGATGATCGCCACCTCAGGGCAGACGTGTTCGGCAATGAAGTGCGCCGCGCCGGAGTCGGCATGGCGTACCACGAACATGTCGGCAGCCATCGCTTCAAGGTTGCGCAGGGTGTCGAACAGCGTCTCGCCCTTGCTGGTCGATGAGGTCGAGACGTTGAGGCTGATCACGTCGGCCGACAGGCGCTGGGCCGCCAGTTCGAAGGTGGTGCGGGTGCGGGTCGAGTTCTCGAAGAACACGTTGCAGACGGTCTTGCCGCGCAGCAGCGGCACCTTCTTGACCGCTCGGGCGCCCACTTCCAGAAAGGAGTCGGCAGTGTCGAGAATTTCCGTGAGCAGTTCGCGGGGCAGGCCATCCAGGGACAGGAAGTGGCGCAGCTGGCCCTGGTGATTGAGCTGCAGCGGGCGCTTGGCGTCGAGAGGCGTCATCGCAATGGACTCTTAAAGGGCTGAGGCAGGGGAGAGGTCTTGGAGTTCGAGCGCCAGCGGCTCAGGGCCGCTCAGCTTGACCCGTTCGTCAGGCGCCAGCGACAGCGTCGCACCGACCACATCGGGGCTGATCGGCAGCTCGCCGGCATCCAGGTCCAGCAGGCAGACCAGCGTAACGCTGGCCGGGCGGCCGTAATCGAACAGTTCATTAAGGGCGGCGCGCACCGTACGGCCACTCATGAGCACATCGTCGATCAGCACCAGATGCTGGCCTTCGATTTCGAACGGCAGTTCTGAAGGCTGGACTTGGGGGTGCAGGCCGTTCTGGCTGAAATCGTCGCGATAGAAAGACACATCCAGGGTGCCGAGCGGCGCCGGGTTATCGAGCGCCTTGAGCAGCGCCTGAGCCACCCAGATACCGCCGGTGCGGATGCCGATAAAGCGTGGTTCGGTGATTGCGCGCTTGTTCAGGTGGGTCGTCAGGTCGGTGGCCATCTGACGGATCAGTTCGGCGGGGTTGGGCAAACTCATGCTGGCTCCTTCAGGCGCTCGGCAGTGCCATCGGTGGCACCGCTCAAGCGCAAATTTGAAATCCTCGGGGCATCTGACTGAGGGTTATCGAAGTGTTGCAACGGCCTGGGGTCACCCATTGAGCAACTCGGGATTGTCGTCCAGCCAGCCTTGCAGCAGCAGGGCGGCAGCAATGGCATCCACCGGGTTGTCGCGATAACTGCCGCGCTGACCGCCGCGGGCCATACGCTCGCCCTTGGCCTCGAAGGTGGTCAGGCGTTCGTCATGGGTAAAGGCCGGTACATTGAAGCGACCGTTGAGCTGGCGGGAGAACTTTTCGGCGCGGGCGCTCATGTCGCTGGGGGTGCCGTCCATATTCAAGGGCAGGCCGACCACCACGGCATCGGGCTTCCATTCATTGAACAGGGCCTGGACCTTGTTCCAGTCCGGCACGCCATTCTGGGCCTTGAGGGTGCAGAGTTCACGCGCCTGGCCGGTCACTGCCTGGCCAACCGCCACACCAATCTGCCGGGTGCCGTAGTCAAAGCCCAGGATCAGGCGTATCGCAGCCATCAGGCGTGACCTGCCTGAGTGGAAAGCAGACTCAGATTGACCCCCAGACGCGCGGCAGCGGCATGCAGGCGCTGATCACTGTCGACCTCGAACAGGATGGCCGGGTCAAACGGGCAGGTCAGCCAGGCGTTGGCGGCCAGTTCCGCGTCCAGTTGGCCGGCGTCCCAGCCGGCGTAACCGAGGGCGATCAGGCTGTGCTCGGGGCCGCTGCCGTCCGCAATGGCAAACAGTACGTCCTGAGAGGTCGACAGCGACAGGCCTTCAAGTTCGACCGTGGCCTGGAAAACCGGACCGATGGGGTGCAGGACAAAGCCGCGGTCAGTCTGCACCGGGCCGCCGGAGTGAATCTGGATATGCTGGCAGCGTGCCGGGGCGAGCTGCTCCGGGCGCAATTGCTCAAGCACATCGGCCAGGGTCAGTGCCTGCGGGCGATTGATCACCAGGCCCATGGCGCCATTGGCGTTGTGCTCGACGATATAGGTCAAGGTCTGGGCGAAATTCGGATCGTCCATATGCGGCATGGCGATCAGGAATTGGTGCTTGAGGTAGCTCGGAGCGACGTTTTTCATAAGTTGTAGTTTGGCTCTGCCGGGGGAGCCTGACAACCGTGCGTGGGGCTTTGCCCAGCAAAATGTTGTCAGGCTATGGCTTTTGTGGTGCGGGTCTCAGAGCGCAGCTTAGTTGCTGGACAGACGGTCGCCCTTGGCAAATTTCCAGGTGCGGATGATCTCAAGCCGGTCGATGTCGGCAAGATCGCCGGTGAACGGCGCAAAAGGCGCCGCCAGACGCACGATACGCTGCGCGGCCTGATCCAGCAGTGGTTGCCCGGACGATTCTAGCACCAGCACTTCATACAGCGAACCATCGCGGTTGATTGACACCAGCAGGCGCAGGCTGCCGTAGATCTGCTGACGGCGCGCCTCGTCGGGGTAGTTCAGATTGCCGACCCGCTCGACCTTCTTGCGCCAGTCGTCCTTGTACCAGGCACCCTTGTCGCGCATGGTCGAGGCCGCGTTGAGGCGGTGAATCTTAGGCCGCTTGGCGTAACGCTGTTGTTCGGCAGACAGTTCGGCTTCCAGGCTGGCGATTTCATTGCTCAGTTGCGCGCTGTCGAAGGTCGGGGCGGCTTTGAGCTGCGGGTCTGGTTTGACTTCTTCGCGTTTGGCGACGGTTTTTTCCTGGACCTGGGCGCGGGTGGACACGGCCGCCTTGGGCGCGTCCTGTTTTTCCACCGGTTTGCTTGCCGGAGGCGGCGTTACCCGGTTGATCTCGGTGTCCTGAAACGGCGCCAGTTCGGTGGTCTTGAGCGTTTCGGCATGATCCAGCGTGCCGCTGCCTTCCTGGTTGTCCTGGGCCAGAAAGTCCGCGTTGGCGGGCTTTTTCTCACTCTTGAAGGTCGCCAGGGTGATCTCCAGGGTCTGGGAGATCTGCTCGGGCTTCACATAGGTAAAACCCACCCCGAGAATCAGCGCCAGGTGCACCAGTGCAGCGATCAGCAGGGTAAAGCCCAGGCGGTCACGGGCACGCACGCCAGTGGTGGCATGGTCGAGTACCAGCGGGTTGTAGGCCATTGCTGTCATTGAAGATTGGGCTGCCATGGGGTCCGGACGGGTTTCGCAAGACGCGCATCATAACAAGTCAGCAGCGCCAGGCGACAGGCTACAGACGGCAAGACAATGGTTTGCCGCCTGTGCCTGGCAGACTCAGCGCGCCTTGAGCTTGCTCTCGATGGCATCCATCAGCAGGCTGCCGATATTGGTGCCGAAGGCATTGTCGATTTCGCGGATGCAGGTCGGGCTGGTGACGTTGATTTCGGTCAGGTGCTCGCCGATCACGTCCAGGCCGACGAACAGCAGGCCTTTTTCCCTCAGGGTCGGGCCGACCTGGGCGGCGATCCAGCGGTCGCGTTCGGTCAGCGGCCGGGCTTCGCCGCGTCCGCCGGCAGCCAGGTTGCCACGGGTTTCACCGGCGGCCGGGATGCGCGCCAGGCAGTACGGCACCGGCTCGCCGTCAACCATCAGGATGCGTTTGTCGCCATCCTTGATTGCCGGCAGGTAACCCTGGGCCATGATCTGCTGGGTGCCGTTGGCGGTCAGGGTTTCGAGAATCACCGACAGGTTGGGGTCGCCTGCCCGGTGACGGAAGATCGAGGTGCCACCCATGCCGTCCAGCGGCTTGAGGATGGTGTCGCCCTGTTGCTCGGTGAAGGCGCGCAGGATGTCCGGGCGGCGGCTGACCAGGGTCGGCGGCGTGCACTGCGGGAACAGCGTGGCGAACAGTTTCTCGTTGCAGTCACGCAGGCTTTGCGGTTTGTTGACCACCAGCACGCCAGCGCGCTCGGCTTGTTCGAGCAGGTAGGTGGAGTAGACAAACTCCATGTCGAACGGCGGATCCTTGCGCATCAGGATCACGTCCAGGTCGTCCAGGCCGTTGTCCTGTTCGGCGCCGAATTCGAACCATTTTTCCGGGTTGGCGAATACCGTCAGTGGTTTCATCCGCGCGCGGGCCTGGCCCGAGTTCTGGTAGAGGTCCTGCTGCTCCATGTAGAACAGCGACCAGCCGCGTTCCTGGGCGGCAAGCAGCATGGCCAGCGAGCTGTCCTTCTTGTAGGAGATGCCCTCAATAGGGTCCATGACAATCCCCAAGCGAACGCTCATGGGCAAAATCCTCTGATCGGTGATGGCGCTGGGCCGGAACAGGCGTCAGGTTGGCGCTCGCCGTGCTCCGGGTCAAGGGGCAACTGGCTGGCGTTTATGGATTGCAGCGGGAGAGTGTGCTAAAAAGTCACGGCATCCGGCCAGGCTGTTATACGCCAGACTCCGGTGCCGTGCAGACCACGCAAACATTCGCCGCGGCGACGGAACAGCACACATGGAACAGCACGCCCCAGCCTTGAAGGTCATGGTCATCGATGACTCGCGGACCATTCGCCGCACCGCTGAAACCATCCTGAAAAACGCCGGTTGTGAGGTCATCACGGCCGTCGACGGGTTCGATGCCCTGGCCCGGATCGTCGATCATCACCCGCGAATCATCTTCGTCGATATCATGATGCCGCGTCTGGATGGCTATCAGACCTGCGCGCTGGTCAAGAACAACCGGGCGTTCAAGTCCACGCCGGTGATCATGCTGTCGTCGCGTGACGGGCTGTTCGACAAGGCCAAGGGCCGCATCGTCGGCTCAGATCAGTTTCTGACCAAGCCTTTCAGCCCGGAAGAACTGCTCAGCGCAATCAAGGCCCATGTGCCTGGCTTCGTTGCCGTTGAACAACATGTACCGTGAGGCCGGCAGGCACCATGCCGGCTACCACCATTTGGGGAATACCATGGCTCGAATATTGATCGTCGATGATTCGCCGACTGAAATGTACAAATTCACCAGCATCCTGGAAAAACACGGCCATCAAGTGTTCAAGGCCGAGAACGGCGCCGATGGCGTGGCCTTGGCGCGCCAGGAAAAACCCGACGCGGTGTTGATGGACATCGTCATGCCCGGCCTCAATGGCTTTCAGGCCACGCGCCAGTTGAGCAAGGACGACAGCACCCGGCATATTCCGGTGATCATGATCACCACCAAGGATCAGGAAACCGACAAGGTCTGGGGCACCCGCCAAGGGGCGCGCGATTACCTGACCAAGCCGGTGACCGAAGAAACCCTGATCAACACCCTTAACGCGGTACTGGCCGGCTAAGCCGCCGGAGCGCCTATGCCCGGGTCGCGTACCGCTTTCGAACTGTTGTTCGACATCGACCAGCGTTGTCGCTCTCTGGCGGCGGGCCTGCCGTCGCAGGAGACCCGTGGCCAGGACTGGAGCGGTATCGGTTTTCGCCTGGGCGAGCAGTTGTTTGTCGCGCCGATGGGCGAGATCAGCGAAATTCTCAACGAGCCCCGCGTGGCAGCGATGCCGGGGGTCAAGCCTTGGGTGCTGGGGCTTGCCAACCTGCGCGGGCGACTGTTGCCGGTGATGGACCTGAGTCGCTATTTCGGCCAGGGCCATGCGCCGTTGCGGCGTCAGCGCCGGGTGCTGGTGGTCGAACATCAGGAGGTGTTTGCCGGGTTGCTGGTCGATGAAGTGCTGGGTATGCAGCATTTTGAACCCGAAGACTTGCGCGCTGACGCGGCGCAGCCATTTGGGCCACGCATGGCGCCGTTCGTTCGTGGCCAGTTCCAGAGCACAGCGGTATGGCGAGTGTTCAGCACCCTGGCGCTGGCGCAGTCGGCGGATTTCATGGATGTTGCGATATAGACGTTCTCAACAGCCGGGCGGGAGCCTGATTAATGACTGATACAGGCAAGTCCGAAGAAGGGTTGCGCAGCCGTCGGCAGATCGTGGTGTTGTTCATCGTGCTGATCGTGCTGATCGTGGTGCTGTTCGCCAACTTCGCCTATCTCAACACCCAGTCGAACTATGACAAGCAGTACATCGGTCATGCCGGTGAGCTGCGTGTGCTGTCCCAGCGGATTGCCAAGAACGCCACCGAGTCGGCGGCCGGCAAGGCGCAGGCGTTCAAGCTGCTCACCGATGCGCGTAACGATTTCGACCAGCGCTGGAGCTTCCTGAAAAACGGCGACCCGGCCACCGGCCTGCCTGCGGCGCCATCCGGGGTGCATAAAGAGTTGCGTGCGGTGCAGAGCGACTGGGAAGCGCTGCGCAAAAGCACAGACGTGATCCTGGCCAACGAGCAGACCGTGCTGTCGCTGCATCAAGTGGCGGCGACCCTGGCCGAGACCATTCCGCAATTGCAGACCGAGTACGAAAAGGTCGTCGAGATTCTGCTGCAGAGCAAGGCGCCGTCCAGCCAGGTGGTGTTGGCCCAGCGCCAGGCGTTGCTTGCCGAGCGGATCCTCGGCTCGGTCAATACGGTGCTGGCCGGCGACGAAACCACGGTGCAGGCCGCCGATGCCTTTGGCCGTGATGCCAGCCAGTTTGGCCGGGTGCTCAATGGCATGCTCGAAGGCAATACCGGGATGAGCATCAGCCGCGTCCAGGACCCGGATGCGCGGGCGCGGCTGGCCGAAATTGCCGAGTTGTTCGAGTTCGTTTCCGGTTCGGTGGATGAAATCCTCGAAACCTCGCCGGAGCTGTTTCAGGTGCGCGAAGCCGCCGGCAAAATCTTCATCACCTCCCAGACCCTGCTCGATCAGGCTTCGGCGCTGACCACCAGCCTGGAGCGGCTGACCGGTCAGCGCACGATGAATTCGGTGGGCGGTTATCTACTTGGCCTGCTGGCGGTGATGTCGGTGTTGCTGATCGGCCTGGTCATGGTCCGCGAGACCAACCGCCAGTTGCACGAAACGGCGCAGAAGAGCGAGCGCAACCAGGCAGCGATCATGCGCCTGCTCGATGAAATCGAAGACCTTGCCGATGGTGACCTGACCGTCGCGGCATCGGTGACTGAAGACTTCACCGGGGCCATCGCTGACTCGATCAATTTCTCCATCGACCAGTTGCGTGAACTGGTGGCGACCATCAACTTCACCGCCCAGCAGGTCGCTGCCGCCGTGCAGGAAACCCAGACCACCGCCATGCAACTGGCCGGCGCCTCGCAGCATCAGGCCTTGCAGATCAGCGCGGCCTCGGCGGCGATCAACGACATGGCGCAGTCGATCGACCAGGTGTCGACCAACGCCTCCGAGTCTTCGACGGTCGCCGCCCGCTCGGTGGCTATCGCCAACAAGGGCAATGAGGTGGTACACAACACCATCCATGGCATGGACAACATTCGCGAGCAGATTCAGGACACCTCCAAGCGCATCAAGCGTCTGGGTGAGTCATCTCAGGAAATTGGCGATATTGTCAGTCTGATCGACGACATTTCTGACCAGACCAACGTACTGGCCCTCAACGCGGCGATCCAGGCGTCGATGGCCGGTGATGCCGGGCGCGGCTTTGCCGTGGTGGCCGACGAAGTACAACGGCTGGCCGAGCGCTCGTCATCCGCGACCAAACAGATCGAAAGTCTGGTGCGGGCGATCCAGAACGACACCAACGAAGCGGTCATCTCGATGGAGCAGACCACCAGTGAGGTGGTGCGCGGTGCGCGTCTGGCGCAGGACGCCGGGGTGGCCCTGGAAGAAATCGAAGGCGTATCGCGGGTGCTGGCCGAGCTGATCGAAAGTATCACCGACGCCGCCCAGCAACAGGCGGTTTCCGCCGGGCAGATCTCCCAGACCATGACCGTGATCCAGCAAATCACCTCGCAGACCACCTCCGGGACGGCAGCCACTGCCGAAAGCATCGGCAACCTGGCGAAGCTGGCCAGTGCCATGCGGCGTTCGGTGTCCGGGTTTACCTTGCCTGCCTCCAGAGATCACGGATGACGCGGTTGACCTTCATGCCCGACAGCCAGAGCCACGCGCGCCATGCCTGACCGCCACGACTATGTCGCCCTTGAGTGGGTCAAAGGCAGCATCGCCGAAACCCTCGCGCAGGCCCGTCAGGCGCTGGACGGCTATATCGCCAGCCCTGATAAAGGCGCTGCCCTGGATGAGTGCCTGAACGGCCTGCATCAGGTCTATGGCTGCCTGCAGATGATCGAGTTCTATGGCGCGGCGCTGCTCGCCGAAGAAATCGAAAAGCTGGCGCTGGCCCTGCGTGGGCAACGGCTGGCCAATCAGCCTGAAGCCTTGCAACTGCTCAGTCAGGCAATGAACCAGTTGCCGATCTATCTGGAGCGTATTCACACCGCGCGGCGCGATCTGCCGCTGGTGATCCTGCCGTTGCTCAACGACCTGCGCAGTGTTCGCGGCGAGAGCCTGCTGTCGGAAACCAGCCTGTTTGCGCCCTTGCTCGATGACACCGGCCCGCTCGACGCCCAGACCCTGGCCCAGCGCGATTTTCCTGGCCTGGCGCAACTGCTGCGCACCTGGCGGCAAAGCCTGCAGGATGCTCTGAGCGGGTTGATCCGCGAACAGGATGTGCCGTCGCAGTTGCAACACCTGACTGAAGTGTTCGCCCATCTCGAACGGCTGTGCGAAGGCGCCCCGCTCGAAGCGTTATGGCGCATCACCTCGGCGCTGGTCGACAGCATGGCGGCTGGCAGTTTTACCAACAGCCCTGCGCTGCGCAGCCTGTTCCGGGATGCCGACCATGAGCTTGAACGGCTGATCGAACAGGGCGTATCAGCGATCAACCAGCCCGCGCCGGACGAATTGCTCAAGAGCCTGCTGTTCTATATCGCCAAATCCGACAGCCAGTCAGCGAAAGTGCTGGCGCTCAGAGAACAGTACGCGCTGGACGATGCATTGCCTGCCAGCCACATCGTGTTCGAAGAGCGGGCGCGGATGACGGCGCCGGATCGCGACGCCATGCGCAGCGTAATCCTGGCGGTGTGCGAAGGCCTGGTGCGGGCCAAGGAACGGCTGGACGTGTTCGTGCGCGGTGACCGCCAGCGGGTCAGCGAACTCAACGCACTGTTGCCGTCGTTGCGGCAGATTGCCGATACCCTGGCGGTATTGGGCTTCGGCCAGCCGCGCAAGGTCATCATCGACCAGGCCAGCGTGGTGCAGGGCATGGCCCAGGGGCAGCGTGAGCCCAGCGACGCGACCCTGATGGATGTGGCCGGCGCGCTGCTTTACGTCGAGTCGACCCTGGCCGGCATGGTGGGCGGCAGCGCTGAAACCCGCCGTGAAGAGAGCCATCTGCCGACCACTGATCTGACCCGCATTCATCAACTGGTGATTCGCGAAGCTCTGGTGGTCTTGCAGCAGGCCAGAGACGTCTTGCTCGACGCGCTGGATGGCCAGTGGTCGCCAGCGCGCCTGCTGCCTCTGCATGAGTATCTCTGGCAGGTGCGCGGAGCCCTGGCGATGATCCCGCTGGCCACCGCCGCCGGCCTGCTGACGGCCTGCAGCGACTATGTTCGCGAGCAGTTGTCGGCTGCCGACAGCGCGCCGCCCGCCGCGCAGCTTGACGACCTGGCCGATGCGCTCAGTGCCATCGAGTATTACCTTGAGCGCATGGTCGAAGACCACCATGCTCCCGGTGACCGCTTGCTGGCGATGGCTGAGGCCAGCCTGGCACGGTTGGGTTACGTGGCTGCGCCGCTCGTGGAGGCGCTCGAAGAGCCGGTCCTGGCAGCGGGCGCAGCAAGCCCGGAGCTTGCCCGGGTGCTGGCGCGACCATTGGCGGCGGTCAACCCGCCCGGTCGCGACATGCCGGCCAGCCTGTTGCCACCGCCGCTCAACGAACAGGCGGTAGACGATGAACTGCGCGAGGTCTTCATCGAGGAAGCCGAAGAAGTCTTGGCCGCTCTGCAAGAGCAGTTGCCGCGCTGGCTGGTTGCCCTGGCCACGCCGGGGGTGGCCAGCAACCAGACGCTGGCCGACATTCGCCGGGCGTTCCACACCCTCAAGGGCAGTGGCCGCATGGTCCGTGCGCTGGTGATCAGTGAGCTGGCCTGGTCGGTGGAAAACCTGCTCAACCGCATCCTCGAAGACAGCGTGGTCGCTGACCAGCAGGTGCGTCAGTTGTTGGCCGGGGTGCAGGCGTTACTGCCTGAGCTGCTCCGCGATTTCGCCAGTAATGCCCAGCGTCAGCGCGAAGACGCCGACCGCCTTGCCGCTCAGGCCAAGGTACTGGCTGACGGCAAGCCGGATGATGAGCCCGACACCCAATTGCTGGAGATCTTCCGTCAGGAAGCCCAGGGGCATTTGCAGACCATCGACCGTTTTCTCGATAGCGCCTCACGCAATGACTCATCCGCGATTGGTGATGACCTTCACCGCGCCCTGCACACCCTCAAAGGCAGTGCCTACATGGCCGGTGTGCTGCCGATTGCCGAACTGGCCAAGGCACTGGACGAGTTGATACGCGAGTTCAAGGCCAACCTGATCGCCATTGAAACACCGGAATTGAAGCTGCTACGCGCCGCCGAGCCGCTGTTTTATAAAGGCATTGAGCAATTGGGCAGCCAGCCGCTGGCGCCCATTGAAGGGGCCGCTGAGGTGATCGAGGCGGCGCACTCGCTGCTGCAGCAACGCCTTGCTGCGGCCCTGCAAGACACCGATGAGGGCAGTGCCGAGCGCCTCAACCCCAAGGCGATCACCACCTTTCTGCATCAGGGCATGGATATTGTGCTCGACGCCGAGGGCCTGTTGCAGCGCTGGCGCGAGCATCCGGGCCAGCGTCAGGAACTGACCACCCTGCTTGACGAGTTGACCAGCCTGGGGCACAGCGCGCACCTGGCCGAATTGCCGCAGGTCGATGAACTGTGCGAGGCCTTGCTGGACCTGTACGGCGCGGTTGAAGAAAGCAGCCTGGCAGTCAGTGAGCGGTTTTTCCATGAGGCTGAACAGGCCCATGAAGCACTGATCGACATGCTCGACCAACTGGCTGCCGGTCAGGACGTGCAGCCGCGCGCCGATCGCATCGAGGCCTTGCATGCGCTGCTCGACGAAGCACTGGAGCCCGGCGCCGCCGGACTGGTCTCCAGCGCTGGCCAGCGGGTCATCGAGCTGGGCGCCGCCACCGACCAGCTTGCCGAAGAGGGCGGCCAGGACGATGAAATTGTCGCGATATTTCTGGAGGAAGCCGCCGATATCCTCGACAGCGCTGGCGAGGCATTGCAGCGCTGGCTGACGGCTCCGGACAATTCGGCGCCCCTGCCGTCGCTGCAACGTGATCTGCATACCCTCAAGGGCGGCGCGCGAATGGCCGCTATCAGCCCGGTGAGCAATCTGGGGCATGAGCTGGAGGCGTTGTACGCCGGGCTGATCGAGCGTCGTTACGGCTATTCACCGGAACTGGCCGAGTTGCTGCTGGCCAGCCATGACCATCTGGCCCTGATGCTGGAGCAACTGCGCCACCGCGAAGCCCTGGACGACCCGGCAGCGCTGATCGAGGCCATCGAGGCGCTGCGCCGCGCCAGTGGCCGCGACCCCGATGCCGGGCTGGCGCTTGCCACTGAGCCGGCCGCCGACGGCCCCGAGCGTGATCCTGAACTGCGCGCCGTGTTTCTCCAGGAAGGCCTGGATATTCTCGACAGCGCTGGCGCTGCCCTGGCGCGCTGGCAGGCTGACCCGCATAACCTGCTGGAAGTCGAGACGCTGCTGCGCGACCTGCACACCCTCAAGGGCGGTGCACGGATGGTCGAGATCAAGCCGATCAGCGATCTGGCCCATGAGATCGAATCGCTCTACGAAGCGGTGTCTGCCGGGCTCCGCCAGCCCGGCCCGGTGTTGCTGGAGCTGTTGCAGCGCGGCCATGACCTGTTGGCCGACATGCTCGATGCGGTGCGCGCCGAACAACCGCTGCCCGATGCCGTTCGACTGATCGATAACATTCGCCAGCTCGATGTGCTGGAGCCGGTCGTCGTGGCGCCGCCGGTGCCAGCCGCGGGCGCCGAGAGCGAAGTCGAGCGAGCCGGGCCGGAAATGGTCAAGGTGGCCGCAGAAGACCTGGAACAACTGGTCAACCTGGCCGGCGAGACGTCGATTTTTCGCGGCCGTATCGAACAACAGATTCTCGATACCAGGGCCACCCTGGTAGAGGTTGAAACCACTCTGGAGCGTATGCGCGACCAGCTGCGCCGCCTGGAAACCGAAACCCAGGGGAGTATTCTCAGCCGCGAGCAGAGCCACGCCGAATGGCGTGGCTACGAAGATTTCGACCCGCTGGAAATGGACCGCCATTCGCAGCTCCAGCAGTTGTCCCGGGCACTGACCGAGTCGGCCTCTGACTTGCTGGACCTCAAAGAGACCCTCGACCAGCGCAACCGCTATGCCGAGACGCTGCTGGCCAAGCAGGCGCGAGTCAACACCGAGTTGCAGGAGGGCCTGATGCGCACCCGCATGGTGCCGTTCGAGCGCCTGGTGCCGCGCTTGCGCCGGGTGGTGCGCCAAGTGGCGGGCGAACTGAACAAGCAGGTGCAATTCGACGTCGGCAATGCTGAGGGTGATATGGACCGCAGCGTGCTGGAGCGCATGGTCGCGCCGCTGGAGCACATGCTGCGCAATGCGGTGGACCATGGCCTGGAAAGCACCGAGCGACGCATCGCGGCGGGCAAACCGGAGCAGGGCCATATTCGTCTCGACCTGCGGCATGAGGGCGGCGATATCGTTATCGAGCTGAGCGACGATGGTCTGGGTGTCGACCTGGCTGCGGTACGGCGCAAGGCGATCAAGCGTGGGCTGATCCAGCCCGATGCGGTGCTGGCTGACCATGAAGTGCTGTCGTTCATTCTTGAGGCCGGGTTCTCGACTGCCGAAGTCATCACCCAGATTTCCGGGCGCGGCGTGGGCATGGACGTGGTGCATGCCGAGGTCAAGCAACTGGGCGGTTCGATGAGCATCGACTCGGTGCCGGGCCAGGGCACACACTTCCGGATTCGTCTGCCATTCTCGGTGTCGGTCAACCGGGCCTTGATGGTGCAGTGCGGTGATGAGCTGTACGCCTTGCCGCTCAATACCGTTGAGGGCCTGGTCAGGGTGATGCCCGGCGAGTTGCTTGAGCATTACCAGAGCCAGCCGCCGCGTTACCGTTATGGCGGGCATACCTACGACCTGCGCTATCTGGGCGAACTGCTGGGCATTGGCCGGCCGCGCCTGCACGAGCAAATGCAGCCGGTGCCGGTGCTGCTGGTGCATCAGCAGGATCAATGGGTGGCGGTGCAGGTCGATGCGCTGGCGGGTTCACGGGAAATCGTGGTCAAGAGCCTCGGCCCGCAGTTTTCCAGGGTCCAGGGCGTTACCGGGGCGACCATTCTGGGCGATGGCCGGGTGGTGTTGATCCTTGACCTGCTCGCCTGGTTGCGTGGCCAGCAGGGCCGAGCATCGATGCAGCAACCGGCCTGGCGCCTGCTGCCGGTTGGCGCCACCGGGCAACGGACCCTGCGCGTCATGGTGGTGGATGACTCGGTGACGGTGCGCAAAGTCACCAGCCGCCTGCTGGAGCGCCACGGCATGCAGGTGCTGACCGCCAAGGATGGGGTCGATGCCATGAGCCTGTTGGAACAACACACACCGGACATCCTGCTGCTGGACATCGAAATGCCGCGCATGGATGGTTTCGAAGTGGCCAGCCTGATCCGTCGGCATGAACGGCTGCGCGACTTGCCGATCATCATGATTACCTCGCGTTCTGGGCAAAAACACCGTGATCGGGCGATGGCCCTGGGCGTCAACGATTATCTGAGCAAGCCCTACCAGGAGTCGGTCCTGCTCGAAAGCATCGCCCGCTGGAGTTCGCCGCATGCCTGATGTCGCCTACGAGTCCAGCCGCCGCTCGACCCTGACCTGCCTGCTGTTGCCGCTCAGTGACCGCTACCTGCTGTTGCCCAACGTTGCGGTCGCGGAACTGATCGATTACCAGGATTGCCATGCCGACCCGAATGCCCCGGCCTGGTATTTGGGCAATATCCGCTGGCGCGAGCTTGATCTGCCGTTGCTGAGCTTCGAAGCCGCCTGCGGCGGACGCACCAAGGTCGGCGGCCGGGCCCGCATCGTGGTGCTCAATGCGCTGGGCGGTAACGCCGAACGCCGGTATCTGGCGCTGCTGATCCAGAACATCCCGCGCTCGTGCAAGGTCGACAATCAGTTGAGCTACGTCGATGTACCGCTGGCATCGCTGGAGCTGGCTGCGGTGCAGGTCGGCGACACGCTGGCCCGGGTGCCGGACCTGGTGGGGCTGGAGCAGTGGTTGGTGGACGCGGGCGTGGTCGATAACGATACACGGCCGTAGGAGCGGCTTTAGCCGCGAAGGACTTGCGGCCAAAGCAAAAGCTTCCCGGCTAAAGCCGGTCCTACAGGCTAATGCCGATCAGTTAAGGACAACGCGGTCATTGTGGGAGGAGCCGGCCGGCCCCTCCCACGGAGACTGAGCAAGGTTCGATAATCGCTTAACTGATCGACATTAGTCCTACCATTAACCTGAGCGTAACGATTCCACGCTGAGCTTGATTGATGCCGCGCCCGGCGGCTTCTAAGGTGACCCACGACAGCGATCATCGTGGAGTGACCATGACAACGATAATAAACCCCGACGCGCGCTGGTCGCGACGTCGCAGTGAAAAGCAGCGGCGTCTTGACCAGGTCAGGCCGTTGGCCGACGGTGTGGTCATTCCCACCGAGAATATTGTCGCCGCGTTGCAGGCGTTGCTGGTGCCTGGCGACCGGGTGGTGCTGGAGGGCAACAACCAGAAGCAGGCGGATTTTCTGTCTCGCTCGCTGGTCAAGGTTGACCCCGGCAAGATTCACGATCTGCACATGATCATGCCCAGCGTTGGCCGCGCCGAGCATCTGGACCTCTTCGAACGTGGCATCGCCCGCAAGCTGGACTTCTCCTTCGCCGGCACCCAGAGCCTGCGCATCAGCCAGTTGCTTGAAGACGGGCTGCTGGAAATCGGCGCCATCCATACGTACATCGAACTCTACGCCCGGCTGGTGGTGGATCTGATCCCCAACGTGGTGCTCTCGGCCGGCTTCAAGGCTGACCGTGCCGGCAATATCTACACCGGCCCCAGCACCGAAGACAGCCCGGCGCTGATCGAGCCGGCGGCGTTCAGTGACGGCATCGTCATCGTCCAGGTCAACGAGCTGGTGGATGATGTCAGCGACTTGCCACGGGTGGACATTCCGGCGTCCTGGGTCGATTTCGTGGTGGTGGCCGACAAGCCGTTTTACATCGAGCCGCTGTTCACCCGCGACCCGCGCCATATCAAGCCGGTCCATGTGCTGATGGCGATGATGGCCATCCGCGGCATCTACGAAAAGCACAACGTGCAGTCGCTCAACCACGGCATCGGTTTCAACACCGCCGCCATCGAGCTGATTCTGCCCACCTACGGCGAGTCGTTGGGTCTGAAGGGCAAGATCTGCCGCAACTGGACCCTCAATCCGCACCCGACCCTGATTCCAGCCATCGAGAGCGGCTGGGTCGAGAGCGTGCATTGCTTCGGCACCGAGCTGGGTATGGAGAATTACATCGCGGCGCGCCCGGACGTGTTCTTCACCGGTCGTGACGGCTCGTTGCGTTCCAACCGGCAGATCTGCCAACTGGCCGGGCAGTACGCCGTAGACCTGTTCATCGGCGCGACCCTGCAGGTCGATGGCGACGGCCATTCGTCGACCGTGACCCGTGGCCGGCTGGCCGGTTTCGGTGGCGCGCCAAACATGGGCCACGACCCGCGTGGCCGTCGCCACGGCACCCCGGCCTGGCTGGATATGCGCACCGAACCCGGCGATGGCCCGGCGGCCTATCTGGAGCGCGGCAAGAAGCTGGTGGTGCAGATGGTCGAGACCTTCCAGGAAGGCGGCAAACCGACCTTCGTCGACACCCTCGATGCTGTGGAAGTGGCGAAAAAGAGCGGCATGCCGTTGGCGCCGATCATGATCTACGGCGATGACGTCACCCACCTGCTGACCGAGGAAGGCATCGCTTACCTGTACAAGGCCCGCAGCCTCGAAGAGCGCCGGGCGATGATCGCTGCGGTGGCCGGGGTAACCGCCATCGGCCTGCGTCATGACCCCAAGGAAACTGCACGCCTGCGCCGTGAAGGGCTGATCGCATTGCCGGAAGACCTGGGCATTCGCCGCACCGACGCCAGCCGCGAACTGCTCGCCGCCAAGAGCATCGCTGAGCTGGTCGAGTGGTCCGGTGGCCTGTACAACCCGCCTGCCAAATTCAGGAGCTGGTGATGAGCGCACTGCACTTACAACAGCCCTCGATTGGTCTGGCCGAGCAGCTTGCCGACCTGGCCGTCGCAGCGCTGATCGACGAAGCCGAACTGTCACCTAAACCCGCGCTGGTCGACCGGCGCAGCAGTGGCGCGCACCACGACATGCACCTGGGGCTGATGCAGGCCTCGGCGCTGGCGCTGTGGCCGACCTTCGAGCAAATGGCCCAGGCGGCCATTGAACTGGGCGAAGTCGGCCAGCCATTGCGTGAAACCCTTGGCCAGCTGGGCCGTGAAGGCGAAACCGCGATGTTGCGCACCACCGGCGGGGTCAACACCCATCGCGGGGCAATCTGGGCGCTGGGCTTGCTGGTGGCCGCGGTGCCGCTGGCACCTGATGAGCTGTCACCGGCCGGAATCTGCCTGCGTGCGGCGCGGCTGGCGCTGATCGACGATCGGCGGGCCACCCCCCAGGCCAGCAATGGCCGCGAAGTTGCCCGGCGCTATGGCGTGCTCGGTGCGCGGGAGCAGGCCCAGCAAGGTTTCCCGGCAGTCACTCAATATGGTCTGCCACAACTGCAGCGCAGCCGCGCCCAAGGCAGCGGCGAGCAGAACGCCCGGCTCGACGCGCTGCTGGCGATCATGACCACGCTGGGTGACACCTGTGTGCTGCACCGCGCCGGCCTTGAAGGTCTGCAAACCATGCAGCACGGCGCACAGCGCGTACTGGACGCAGGCGGTGGTGCCAGCCTGGCCGGGCGTCGAGCGCTGCAGGTGCTGGACCGCGAGCTGGTTGGCTTGAACGCCTCGCCAGGCGGCGCCGCCGACCTGCTGGCCGCCTGTCTGTTTATCGATGGCCTGGAGCCTGCGCTCGGCCACGCATCGAGGAGTCTCTGAACATGGAAACCCTGTCTTTTGAATTTCCTGCCGGGCAACCGCCGCGCGGGCGGGCGCTGGTCGGCTGTGTCGGCTCTGGCGATCTTGAAGTGCTGATCGAGCCTGGCCAGCCGGGCAAGCTGACCATCCAGGTGGTGACTTCGGTCAATGGTGCCCAACAGCGCTGGCAGCACCTGTTCCAGCGCATGTTCGAGGGCCAGACCCCGGCGGCGCTGAACATTGATATTCATGACTTTGGTGCCACCCCCGGTGTGGTGCGCCTGCGTCTGGAGCAAGGCTTCGAGGAGATGGGTGTTGAGGAGGTCGGCCATGACTGATACCGCGCGCTTGCTCAACCAGCACAGCTTCATCGAACTCGGTGCCCGGCAACGTGCCAAGGCACTGCTCGACGAGGGCAGCTTTCGTGAATTGATCGATCCGTTCCAGCGGGTCATCTCGCCGTGGCTCGCCCAGCAGGGCGTGGTGCCGCAGGCCGATGACGGGGTGGTGGTTGGCAAAGGCACCCTTGATGGTCGCCCGGTGGTGATTGCCGCCATCGAAGGCGCGTTTCAGGGCGGCAGCATGGGCGAGGTTGGCGGCGCGAAGATGGCCGGCGTGCTGGAGCTGGCGGCTGAAGACAACCGCAAGGGCATTCCGACCGCCGCTATCGTGCTGCTGGAAACCGGTGGCGTGCGCTTGCAGGAAGCCAACCTCGGGCTGGCGGCGATTGCCGAGATTCATGCGGCGATTGTCGACCTGCGTCAGTACCAGCCGGTCATCGGCGTGATCGCTGGCAGCGTTGGCTGTTTCGGCGGCATGTCGATCGCTGCCGGGCTGTGCAGTTACCTGCTGGTGACCCGCGAAGCACGGCTGGGCCTCAATGGCCCGCAGGTCATCGAACAGGAAGCCGGCATTGAGGAATACGACTCGCGCGACCGGCCCTTCATCTGGAGCCTGACCGGCGGCGAGCAACGCTTTGCCAGCAATCAGGTCGATGGCTTTGCCGCTGACGATACCGGCGCGATTCGCCAGCAGGTCGCCGGCTGGTTGGCGCAAGGTGTGCCTGCGCAGCATCGCAGCGGCCAGTACGCCGATTACCTGCAACGCCTGGCCGCGCTCGACAGCGAGCCGCAGATCGACCCGCAGACCGTGCGTAACCTCTATAAAGGAGCCCGCTCATGAGCGCTTCGCAACGTGGTGTTAACTGGTTCGCGGCCCTGAGTGCCGGTGCCCGACCGGTCGAGGGTCTACCCGCTTCGGTGCTGGCGGCCGATGGTCATTTGGGTGAGCAACCGGCCCGCTTTGTGGCGGTGGTGGCGGATGCCGACAACCGCTTTGCGCGTGCCCGTCAGGGCGAGGTCGGATTGCTGGAAGGCTGGGGGTTGGCCAAGGCAATCGATCAGGTCATCGAACTGGACCGTGAGCATGACACCAAGCGTGCGCTGATTGCGATCATCGACGTGCCCAGCCAGGCCTATGGCCGCCGTGAAGAAGCGCTGGGCATCCATCAGGCACTGGCCGGCGCCGTAGACAGCTACGCCCGTGCCCGGCTGGCCGGCCATCCGGTGATCGGCTTGCTGGTCGGCAAGGCAATGTCCGGCGCATTTCTGGCCCACGGCTACCAGGCCAATCGGCTGATTGCCCTGCGTGACCCCGGCGTGATGGTGCATGCGATGGGCAAGGCCTCTGCGGCGCGGGTCACCCTGCGCAGTGTCGAGGAGCTGGAAAAACTCGCCGCCAGCATCCCGCCGATGGCCTACGACATCGACAACTACGCCAGCCTCGGCCTGCTCTGGGAAACCCTCAGCGTGGAGCAAATCGAGCAACCGCAAGAACAGGATCTGGCGGCGGTGCGGCAGGTGCTTAACGCTGCGATTGAGGACGTGCGGCGCAGCGGACATGACCTGAGCGGCCGTTTGGGTGCCCGGCATCGTGCCGCGTCGGCCAAGGTCCGTCAGTTGCTGCGCGAGCAATGGTAATGAAGCTGTTGGCGCACGATCTGCTGTGGGGCATGCCGCTGCCTGCCGAGGCACCCGACTGGGTGTTTGAGGCGCTGGGCGATAACCCCCCGGTGGTGGTGCGCCGTGCGACCGTGGCCGCCGGTCAGGTGGCGGTGGGCATTCGTGGCCGGCGTCGTGAACAGCGCTATGCGGCAAGCATGCCGCAGGCCGCGATTACCCGGCGGCTCAGCCCGGAGCAATTGATCGATGTACAAGGCACGCATGACTGGCCGGCGTTGCAGGCGCTGGCGCAGCTGCGGCCGCTGTTGCAGGCCGGCGGGCTGGTCTGGGGCGTGGCGGGCAGTGCCGGTCATGAACTGGCCAGCGGCATGGCTGCGCTGCATGCAGGCAGCGATCTGGACCTGATCATCCGCACACCGGTGCCGGTCAGTCGGCAATGGGCGGCAGACCTTGTCGCGGCACTGGACAACGCCGTGTGCCGGGTCGATGTGCAGTTGCAATTGCCGGCCGGTGGCCTGGCGTTGCGCGAATGGGCCGGCAGTGCAAGGCAGGTGTTGCTCAAGACCGATCAGGGCGCGCAGTTGCTCAGCGATCCCTGGCAACCCTTGCAGGCGTGTGCATGAGCAGCCTGTGGGTGTTTCCCGGTCAGGGTGCGCAGCAGCCCGGCATGCTCCATCGCCTGCCCGATGAGGGCGTGGTGCGCGAGACCTTGCAGCAGGCCAGTGGCGTACTCGGCGAGGACATCCTGGCTCTGGACAGCGAAGCGATGTTGCGCGGCACTCGTGCCGTGCAGTTGTGCCTGTTGATTGCCGGGGTGGCCGCAGCGCGTTTGCTGCAACAGCGGGGCGCCATGCCGACGTTCGTCGCCGGGCTGTCGATCGGTGCTTACCCGGCGGCGGTGATCGCCGGTGCGCTGGACTTTGATGACGCGCTGCGGCTGGTCGCGCTGCGTGGCGAGCTGATGAACAACGCTTACCCGCAGGGCTACGGCATGACCGTGATCCTGGGCCTTGCCCAGCATCAGGTCGAAGCATTGCTGAGCCAGGTCGACGGCCCTGTGTACCTGGCCAATATCAATGCCGAACGGCAGATGGTGGTCGCTGGCAGCGATGCAGCGATGCAACAGGTCGCGGCACTGGCCAAGGCTGCGGGGGCCAGTGGCACACGGCGTCTGGCGGTCAGCGTGCCGTCGCACTGCGCACTGCTCGACGCGCCGGCCCGCGAACTGGCCGAGGCGTTCAGCCGCGTCGACGTGCGCCCGCCGCAGGTTCGCTACCTGAGCGCTACCACTGCCCGGCCGGTGGTTCAGCCCGAGCGGCTGCGCGACGACCTGGCCTTCAACATGTGCCGGGTCATCGACTGGCACAGCACGGTCGAAACCGCCCACGAGCGTGGTGTGACGCTCCAGATTGAAATGCCTCCCGGCGCGGTACTGACCGGCCTGGGCCGTAAGGTTCTGCAACACGCAACGGTGGTCGCCTTCGATGGCGCACGCCTGGACAGTCTGATCGCACTTTCGCGTGAGGAGGAAAGTCGGCACCCATAAAACCCGAGAGCGGCTGCTATGAAGGACAAGAACAATAACTTCGGCAATGCAATTGAGGAATAACAACAATGATTATCTACGGCGTGGCGTTTCTGGCGTTCTGCACCCTGGTCGGTATTTTCATCGGCGAGGTCCTTGGCAAGCTGCTTGGCGTACCGGCCAATGTGGGAGGTGTCGGTATTGCCATGATCCTGTTGATCGGACTGGGCAGTTACCTGAGCAAGCGCGGCCTGTTCAATGCCAAATCCGAGCAGGGTGTTGAATTCTGGAGTGCAGTCTACATCCCCATCGTGGTCGCCATGGCGGCCCAGCAAAATGTCTATGGCGCACTCAAGGGCGGCCCCATGGCGATTCTGGCAGGCACCCTGGCCGTGGTGGTGGCCTTTGCACTGGTGCCGGTGCTGACCCGCATGGGCGGCGGCGCAACCGAGCCTGAAGCCGTGCCATCCAGCAAGACTGCGGGGTAATCGCCATGTACGAGTCAATGATGAAGGTGGTGGGCGGTTACGGGCTGGTCGGCGGTTTCGCCATTGTCGGGATCACGATGTGGTTCTCTTACTGGTTTTCTGCCCGTTTTACCAAGGGCCGCTTGCATGGTTCGGCGATAGCGATCCTGCTGGGTCTGGTGCTGGCTTATATCGGCGGGGCGATGACCGGTGGGCAAAAAGGCGTAGTGGATCTGCCGTTGCTGTCAGGCATTGGTTTGTTGGGCGGGGCGATGCTGCGCGATTTCGCCATCGTCGCGACCGCTTTTGGTGTCAATGTCAACGAACTCAAACGAGCAGGCTTTGCCGGCGTGCTGTCGCTGTTCGTAGGCATCGGCACCTCGTTCATCGCCGGGGTCGGGGTAGCCATGGCGTTTGGGTACAGTGATGTGGTCAGCCTGACGACCATCGGAGCGGGTGCGGTGACCTATATCGTGGGGCCGGTAACCGGCGCGGCCATCGGGGCCAGCTCGGAGGTCATGGCACTGTCAATTGCGGCCGGTCTGATCAAAGCCATTCTGGTGATGGTGGCGACGCCTTTCATCGCACCGTTTATTGGTTTGAACAATCCTCGCAGCGCGGTCATCTTCGGCGGCTTGATGGGGACATCCAGCGGGGTGGCCGGAGGTCTCGCTGCCACCGACCCCAAGCTGGTGCCTTATGGATGCCTGACAGCGGCTTTTTACACAGCATTGGGTTGCCTGTTGGGCCCATCGCTGTTGTTTTTCTCGTTACGCGGGCTGTTGGGCTGAGTGCTATCGGTCTGGACGCCCTGCATACATCCGGCACTCTGCAACCAGGGCCAGCAGGTTCGGGTCGCGTTCGCGGGATTTCAGGAACACCACGCCGATGTCCTGCTGCATGCGGTAACGCGCCTGCAGCGGGATCAGCTTCACCCGGTTTTCATACACGGCGGCGATCCGCCCTGGCAGCAGGGCGTAACCTACGCCGGAGCTGACCATGCTCAGCAGGGTGAAGATATCGTTGACCTGCATTGCCACCTTGGGCTCGAAACCGGCCTGCTGGAACACCCGCACGCCGTCGCGGTGGGTGGCAAAACCCTGGGTCAGGGTGATGAAGGTTTCTTCGCGCAGGTCGCTCAGGTCCACCTCTTCATAGTGCGCAAAAGCCGAGTCGATGGGCACGGCGAGAAAGATATCGTCAGAAAACAGCGCCAGATGATCGCAGTCCGGGTCGTTGATATTGTTATCCAGCGACACCAGCATCGCATCGACTTCCATGTTCTTGAGCTTGTACAACAGGTCCATGTTCGAGCCCAGCACCAGGTCGATGTTCAGCTCGCTGCGGCGCAACTTAAGGCCCATGATCAGTTGCGGCACCGTACGCACGGTCAGCGAGTACAGCGCCCCCAAGCGAAAACGTGCGGCCGAGAAGCCGGCGGCCTGGCGGGTCAGTTCCACCGCACTGACCACGTCCTGAATCAGCTTCTGGGCGTGTTCTTCCAGCACGTAGGCGCTTTCCAGGGGTGTCAGGTTGCGGCCTTCGTGCTTGAACAGCGGGCAGCGCAGGGCACTTTCCAGTGAGTGAATGGCGCGGTGCACACTGACATTGCTGGTCTGCAGCTCGGCGGCGGCGCGGCTGAGGTTGCCGGTGCGCATGAACGCCAGAAAGGTTTCCAGTTTCTTGAGGGTCAGTTCGTCATCGATCTGCATGGCGGGCGCTCGGGGTGGGCGTGGTGACGATTGTGCCCGAGGCGCTGTGCAAAATCCGTAAGTCGATGGTCTGAGCTTTGGCTCTTGCAGCCAGAATTCTCATCACCGGATAAAGGTCGGAGTGCCGATGTACTACGGAGAAAAATTCAACGCCTGGTCTCATCTGGTCGGTGCCGTGCTGGCCTGCGTGGGTGCCATCTGGCTGCTGGTACTGGCCAGCCTGCAGCACGATGTATGGAAAATCGTCAGCGTCGCGGTTTACGGCGTATGCCTGGTCGGGTTGTACAGCGCCTCGACCGTGTACCACAGCGTGCGCGGGCGGGCGAAGCAGATCATGCGCAAGGTCGATCACTTCTCGATCTACCTGATGATCGCTGGCAGCTACACGCCATTCTGCCTGGTGAGCCTGCGCGGCCCGTGGGGCTGGAGCCTGTTTGGCGTGGTCTGGGGGCTGGCGCTGATCGGTATCCTGCAGGAAATCAAACCGCGCTCCGAAGCGCGGATTCTCTCGGTGGTGATCTACGCGCTGATGGGCTGGATCGTGCTGGTGGCGGCCAAACCATTACTGGCGGCGCTGGGCAGTGCCGGGTTCTTCTGGCTGGCCGGCGGCGGCGTGCTGTACACCGTCGGCATTCTGTTCTTCGCCTTTGACCACATTCGCCACTGGCACGGTATCTGGCACCTGTTCGTGATTGGCGGCAGCCTGATGCACTTTGTGGCGATCTGGTTTTATGTGCTTTAGGGCGGATGTCGACCCGTCTTGCTGGTGAAGACGGAGGTACATCCACAGCAGATGTAGAGCTTATCCCGGCCTCTTCACGACCAAGGTCGTTCCCACCCGGATTCTGATCTGAAATGAGGTGGGAACGAGCTTGCTCGTGAAGGCGGCGGTGCATTCATAACAGATGTAGGGCCCGGTCAGGCAAAACACATCCAGCGGTGAAAAGGCCAAGCCTGCCTTCAGGGCTTCCACACTTGCACATCACTGGCATCGACCTTGGCGGGCAACAAGCCGGCCTCGAAGAAGGTATCAGCGATGCGCTGCTGCTCATCGAGCTTGTCGGCTTCTACCGGCAGGATTTGATAGGTGCGGCGCTGGTTGGCGGCCTCCACGGTGGCTACGTCCAGGTTGCCCCACAGCGGGCCAAGCAGTTTTGCGGCCTCACCGGGGTGCGCCTTGACCCATTGACCGGTCTTTTGCAATTCGTTGAACACGGTCTTGAGCACCGGCTGATGTTTGCTGGCATAGGCCTGGGTGGTCAGGTAATAGCGCTGGTACTGGGCCAGGCCCTTGCCATCGGCCAGGGTGCGAGTCGGCAACTGGCGCTGCACGCCGCTGAGGAAGGGTTCCCAGGTGACCCAGGCGTCGACCTTGCGGTTCTCGAACGCTGCACGCCCGTCAGCGGGCGTCAGGTAAGCCGGTTCGATATCACTGAATTTCAGGCCAGCGCTTTGCAGCGCGGCGATCAGCAGGTAATGGCTGCCAGCCGCCTTGGTCACCGCCACCTTGCGGCCTTTGAGGTCGGCCAGGCTGCTGAGCTTCGAATCCTTGTGCACCACGATGGCCTGGGCCGAAGGCGAGGGCGCCTCACGGGCAAAGTAGGTCAGGCGGGCACCGGCGGCCTGGGCGAACACCGGTACGGTGTCGGCCACGTCAGCGCTCAGGTCGATATTGCCGACGTTCAGCGATTCGAGCAGGGGCAGGCCGCTGGGGAACTCATGCCACGACACGCTGATGCCCTGTTTGTTCAGTTCCCGCTCCAGGGTGCCTTGGGTTTTGAGCACCGCAATCAGCGTGGATGACTTCTGAAAACCGATGCGCAATTTTTCTTCGGCGTGTGCGGTGCTGGTGCAGGCCAGTGCGGTGGCAACTGTCACAATTGCTGCTAAGTGTCGGGCAAGTGCCCGTTTTACAAGGGGTTTTAGTTGCATGGCGAAAAGCTTCCGGAAAAAGTTTCGTGGCGGGAGGTACGATTTCCGGTTGTCCGGTGACGGCAAACTAAAGGATCTGACGAACGGTAATAAAATATTTTTTAGTCATTAGCTTATTTGCTGGATACACTCCGTGTCGGTCTGTTTGACATGGGAAGTCACATATAGCAAAAAGGTATAACAGGTTGCCAAATTGTTCCTTTTTGTTTCGATGTGATTTCACTACCGTGCAGCGACCGAAACACGCGGTCTAGTCAATTAGTCGTGAGGCACCCGTAAGAGATTGACCTGAAGGTCAACATCGGCGTGAATCCCGCGACCGTGGTTGCAGCATCTGTTGCTGGCCATGGAATACAAAAATTAGATTCACGAGGAGCGAAGTAATGAAGAAGTCCACCCTGGCCCTGGCCGTCACCCTGGGCGTTCTGGCCCAACAGGCCGGCGCTGCCGGTTTCATCGAAGACAGCAAGGCGTCCGTGAGTTCCCGGACCCTGTACTTCAAGAACGACTGGCGTGAAAGCACTGCCCACGACCATCAGGAAACTGCAACCGGTCTGAAGTTTGACTACAGCTCGGGCTTCACTCAGGGCACCGTAGGTTTCGGTCTCGACGCTCAGGCGTTGGTCGGTGTTCACCTGGACGGCGGTCGTGGCTACCGCTCGGCAGCAACCAACGGCGCTATCACGCCTAGCGACCGCGACGGTTCGGCTGTCAGCGAGTGGACTCGTGCCGGCGCTAACGTCAAGGCTCGCTTCTCCAAGACCGAGCTGAAACTCGGTAACGCCCTGGCTCCAAACCTGCCAATCCTGGTTACCAACGACGGTCGTCTGCTGCCACAAGCCTTTGAAGGCGGCATCCTGACCTCCAAGGACCTGGACGGCGTGACCTTCACTGCCGGTCAACTGACCAAGAGCATTGGCCGTGCCTCGTCGAACTGGACTGACCTGTCGGTCGGTGGCGCTACCAAAGGTAGCGACGAGTTCCGTTTCGCCGGTGCTGACTGGAAAGTCACCAAAGACCTGACCCTGCAGTACTACTTCGCCAACCTGGAAGACTTCTACAAGCAGCACTTCCTGGGTCTGGTACACGTTTACCCGATCTCCGAAGGCCAGTCGTTCAAAACCGACCTGCGTTACTTCGACAGCAGCTCTGACGGCAACAACAGCAGCCGTACCGCTGGTTACACCTTCAACAACAACGGCGGTTACGCCAAGAATGCAGGCGAGGTCGACAACAAGACCTGGTCGGCGATGTTCACCTACTCGCTGGGTGGCCACGCATTCATGGTCGGCCACCAGCAGGTGGGCGATGACGGTGGCTTCGTCTCGCTGAACCAAGGCTCGATCACTGACGGCCGTGGTCGCGCCGAAGGCAACGGTGGCGGCAGCTTCTACCTGTTCACCGACTCGATGGCTAACGGTTTCATCCGTGCTGGCGAGAACACCACTTTCGGTCAGTACTCCTATGACTTCGCCAAGGCTGGTATCCCGGGCCTGAAGGCTTCGATTGCCTACCTGCATGGCGATGACATCAAAGGTACTGGTGCCAATGCCGGTCGTGAGTTCTCCGAGTGGGAACGCGACATGCGTGTTGACTACGTGATCCAGAGCGGTCCGTTGAAAGGCTTCGGCACTACCGTACGTCACGCTTCGTTCCGTAGCGAAACCGGCCTGAACACCACTGACACTGATCAGACTCGTGTGATCTTCAACTACACCTACAACTTCATGTAAGTGTGTTGAACGCCGTTTAAAAGAACCCCGCCTTGTGCGGGGTTCTTTTTGCCTGCTTTTTAATATTTCTTTTTGATCTATTTAAATCAATATCTATTCTTTTTAATTTTCAACAGAACAGTGCACAGTGGACTCATAACCCAATAGCACCCAACGCCCACCTGCTTAACAAGGAGCTACACCATGACACTGCGACTTGGCGATATCGCCCCTGACTTCGAACAGGACTCCAGTGAAGGCCGTATTCGTTTCCATGAATGGCTGGGCAATAGCTGGGGCATTCTGTTCTCTCACCCGGCGGACTTCACCCCGGTGTGCACCACCGAGCTGGGCCTTACCGCCAAGCTTAAAGACGAATTCACCAAGCGCGGGGTCAAGGCCATTGCCCTGTCGGTGGACCCGGTGGACTCCCACGTGAAGTGGATCGATGACATCAACACCACCCAGAATACCCTGGTCAATTTCCCGATCCTGGCGGACGCCGATCGCAAGGTCTCGGACCTGTACGACCTGATTCACCCCAATGCCAGTGACACCCTGACCGTACGTTCGCTGTTCATTATCGACCCGAACAAAAAGGTGCGTCTGATCATCACCTACCCGGCCAGTACCGGGCGTAACTTCAATGAAATCCTGCGGGTGGTCGACTCTCTGCAACTGACCGACAACCACAAGGTGGCCACCCCGGCCAACTGGGTGGACGGTGATGACGTGGTCATCGTGCCGTCGCTCAAGGACGAGGAAGAAATCAAGCAACGTTTCCCCAAAGGCTACAAGGCCGTCACGCCCTACCTGCGTCTGACGCCACAACCGAATCGCTGATGGTTGCCTTTCGCGGCGATCCGTTTCGGCCGCGAAACAGAATTCATATCCTCTCGTAGGAGCGGCTTCAGCCGCGAAACAGAATCCATATCCTCCCTGAGTGGGGTTTTTTCGGGCCGACATTGTCGGCCCTTTTTTATGGGTGAAAGAAAACATTCTGCATATTCAATTAAGAAATAACCAAATGAAAAAATGAGATTTATAGATATAAAAAACAACTGGTAATGTCACCCCACCTAACCCGCACAACAACGGAGAGCGCCATGCGCACCACCTTCTTGCGTCAAAGCCTGGCCGCTCTTGTTGCTGCCGCCCTGAGCCTCGGTGTTCTCACCCAGGCGCAAGCCGAAGACTTGCGTATCGGTTATCAGAAGTACGGCACTCTGGTGCTGCTCAAGGCCAAGGGCTCGTTGGAGAAGCGGCTGGCCGAGCAGGGCGTCAAAGTGCAGTGGACCGAATTTCCTGGTGGCCCGCAGTTGCTCGAAGGCCTCAACGTGGGTTCCATCGACTTCGGCGTGACCGGTGAGACGCCACCGGTATTCGCCCAGGCGGCCGGTGCCGACCTGCTGTACGTGGCCTACGAGCCGCCGGCGCCGACCAGCGAAGCGATCCTGGTGCCCAAAGGCTCACCGATTACCTCGGTCAAGGAGCTCAAGGGCAAAAAGGTCGCCCTCAACAAAGGCTCCAACGTGCATTACCTGCTGGTTCGGGCGCTTGAAGAAGCTGGCCTGAAATACAGCGACATCCAGACCGTGTTCTTGCCGCCCGCCGATGCCCGCGCCGCCTTTGAGCGTGGCAGCGTCGATGCCTGGGTAATCTGGGAGCCTTACCAGGCCGCTGCCGAACAGCAGTTGCAGGCACGCACCCTGAAGGACGGCACCGGCATCGTCGATAACCACCAGTTCTACCTGGCGACCAAGCCTTACGCGCAGAAGAACCCGAAGATCATCCAGGCGCTGGTCGAGGAAGTGCGGGCGGTCGGTGAGTGGTCCCAAGCCAACCCTGAAGAGGTGACCAAACAGGTCGCACCGCTGCTCGGCCTGCCGGCTGATATCACCCTGACTTCCGTGAAGCGCCAAGGCTACGGCGCGCATTTCATCACCCCGCAGGTGGTCGAGGCGCAACAGAAAATCGCTGACAGCTTCCACCAGCTCAAGCTGATCCCCAAACCATTGAGCATCAAAGATGTGATCTGGACACCTCCTGCCGCTGTTGCCAAAGCACAGTGATTTTCAGGCCTTTCGAGGAGACAACTCCATGAGCCTCAGTGCTTCACAACGAGTCTTGCACAGGCTGGCACCCTGGGCGCTGCCGGTGCTTTTGCTGGCCGTCTGGCAGCTCTCGGTCAGCGCCGGCTGGCTGTCTACCCGCATCCTGCCGGCGCCCAGCGCCGTGATCGAGGCGGGCGTCAGCCTGGTGTCCAGCGGCGAGATCTGGACCCACCTGGCAATCAGCGGCTGGCGTGCCGGGGTGGGCTTCGCCATCGGCGGCGGCATCGGCTTGGCGCTGGGTTTTATCACCGGTCTGACCCGTTGGGGCGAGCGCCTGCTCGACAGCTCGGTGCAGATGATCCGTAACGTGCCGCACCTGGCGCTGATTCCGCTGGTGATCCTGTGGTTCGGCATCGACGAGACCGCCAAGGTGTTTCTGGTGGCCTTGGGCACCCTGTTTCCGATTTACCTCAACACCTATCACGGGATCCGCAACATCGACCCGGCGCTGGTCGAGATGTCGCGCAGTTACGGGTTGTCAGGCTTTGGTCTGTTCCGCCACGTGATCCTGCCGGGCGCCATGCCGTCGATCCTGGTTGGGGTGCGCTTCGCGCTGGGGTTCATGTGGCTGACCCTGATCGTGGCTGAAACCATTTCTGCCAGTTCCGGTATCGGTTACCTGGCCATGAATGCCCGCGAATTCCTGCAAACCGATGTCGTGGTGCTGGCGATTGTGCTGTACGCCGTGCTTGGCAAGCTCGCCGATGTGGCTGCACGCGGCCTGGAGCGCGTGTGCCTGCGTTGGCACCCGGCTTATCAAGTGACTAAAGGCGGTGCGGCATGACCAGTCTGAAACAGCAACAACCGGCGCATCTGTTGCGCGGCATCCCGCTGGCCTCGCACAAGCTCAAGAAGGCCTTTGGCAACCGCGAAGTGCTCAAAGACATCGACCTGCACATTCCGGCCGGGCAGTTCGTCGCCGTGGTCGGGCGCAGCGGTTGCGGCAAAAGCACCTTGCTGCGCCTGCTGGCCGGGCTGGACAAACCGACTGAAGGCGAGCTGCTGGCCGGCTCTGCGCCGCTGAGCCAGGCCCGCGATGACACCCGTCTGATGTTCCAGGAAGCGCGTTTGCTGCCGTGGAAGAAGATCATCGACAACGTTGGCCTCGGGTTGACTGGCGACTGGCGCCCGCAAGCGCTGGAGGCGCTGGAAGCGGTCGGCCTGGCCGAGCGTGCCAACGAGTGGCCGGCGGCGTTGTCCGGTGGCCAGAAGCAGCGTGTGGCGCTGGCACGTGCATTGATTCACAAGCCACGCCTGTTATTGCTCGATGAGCCGCTGGGCGCGCTGGATGCCCTGACCCGCATCGAGATGCAGCAGTTGATCGAAAACCTGTGGCGCAAGCACGGCTTTACCGTACTGCTGGTCACCCACGATGTCAGCGAAGCCGTTGCGGTGGCTGACCGGGTGATCCTGATTGAAGAGGGCCGCATCGGCCTGGACCTGATCGTCGACCTGCCACGGCCGCGTGCCCGTGGCTCGCACCGCCTGGCGGCACTGGAAGCCGAAGTGCTCAACCGGGTGCTGGCAATTCCCGGCACACCACCGGACCCGGAACCCGTTTCACCCCTGCCTACGCAACTGCGTTGGGCCAATTAATCAGTATCAATACCTGACGAGAGGAAGATCTCATGACTATCAAGGCCATCAACGTTCGTAACCAGTTCAAAGGCACCATCAAGGAAATCGTCCAGGGCGACGTGCTGTCGGAAATCGACGTGCAGACCGCTTCGGGCATCGTGACCTCGGTCATCACCACCCGCTCGGTCAAGGAACTGGAACTGGCAGTGGGCAGCGAAGTGATCGCATTCGTGAAATCGACTGAGGTGTCGATCGCCAAGCTGTAATTGACGATCCGGCGCCACGTCGATGCTGCGTGTCATTGCGAACAGGGAGGTTCGCAATGACGGCTTTTTCCGGCTGGTTAGAGCAAGACGGCGGTTACACTCTCTACACCATGCCTTTGAGCATATAGCCGCGCAAGGTTTCGACATGTGGGCTGATGCTTTTGAGCAACTCCAGGCCCTCCATCCACAAGTCCAGTTCCCAGCCGCGGATATTCGCCCCGATGGTGAAGAACTCATAGAGTGCATCCTCCATCAGGCCCCGGGCTCTGTCTGTTGCCAGGCTGCTGGTGGTGGATCTGCTGCCCTGAATTCTAAGCAACTCTATCCCGGTCGTTTCATGCGTGCGCACTTCTGTCGAGCAGCCACTCACGGCCCGGTCCAGGGCGCTGCCGACGATGTTTGTATCATCTTGCCCACTGATCACTGTACAGCCAGGGGCTGCGGTCACCAGCAGGCCGGCACACATATAACAGGGCTTTAATGTGCTGTAGATTCTGCTGCCGTGAGGAATTGCGGTGCCATTGAGGCGCTGGTAGTTGAGCACGGCCATCACTTCGCCGTGCAATGACGCCCCCACAGCATTATGGTTACGGCCCCAGCCGATGATCTTGCCGGTGTTGTCTACGATGACGCACGCAATGTTGTGCCCTCCGTTCTCGGAAAAGGGCGTCTGCCGGGTAGCGCCGCTGGCATCACTGGTGGTAATCGAACCCTCTGACCAACTCAGCCGGGCGATGCTGTAAGCGAGTGTCATCAGGATTGCATCGCTCAATGGCGTTACCCGGTAGCCCGGTACGGCAATCAGATTCGGGAGTTTCAATACGGGCGGGTTGTAGGCGCGAACCAGCCTGCCACGTACCTCGCTCAGTTCCGTGGACGCCTGCGGTGGTGTAACGGGGCGTTTATCAAGCCGGTTGCGGGCACACCACAGTTTCGCCTCGAAAATGCGTTTGGCGCGATCCGCGCTCAGCCATTTGCCCAGAATCGGGGTGGCAATGGCGGTTGCGGTCCAGGCAAAGTTGTTCACGCTGCCCTTATGCAGTTGCGCTGCACTGGCCCAGACCAGACCGCCGCTGCAGGAGCTCATCTGGAACATGCCCTGGTCCATCTCTGTCAGCTCATAGCTGAGGCAGACCATGGCGGAGCGCTTCGGATTGCCGTTGCGCATCAGGTTCACCAGGGCTGACTGCCCTTGATGAGGGGCCGTTGCGGTGTTGATTGCCGCCGCTGTCACCCCGCTGGGTTCGATGCATATTGCAACGTCTTGTCCCACAAGATCAGCCAATGCCCACGCAAACAGAATGCCTTCTTCCGGTCTTGTCATGCTCATTCGAAGTCCCTTTGCGTACACATGTGGTTACTGGCTGGAACGCCTGTATATCACTTGGTCGCTGCAAGCGGAAGTTGCACTGCACAGGCACCAGCACCGGAGTTTCATCGCTGCGCACGCTTCAGAGTTCAGAGGGTCGTTTGGCAAGGCAAGGCGGCAGATACAAGCCCAGATAGGCATCGAACACCCGCAGGGCTTCTTGCGCCAGGCGCGGGGTGATCTGCTCATGCAGTTGCATTGAGCGGGCATAGACCCGGTCGCTCAGTTCCATGGCCAGCGCAAATACATCGACATCATCGGGCAGCACCGGCAGATGAAAGTGCCGGGCGAATACCGCCTGCAGCAACTGGCCCAGCTCGATATCGTGCCGGTGGTCGGCCTGATTGACCTCGGCCAGGCCATGCTGGGCAAGGATCAACTGGCGGGCCGCTGCATCGTTGTTGTAGATGGTGAGCATGCGCACTTCCAGCACCCGCGACAGGTCGCGCCAGTCGCGTAGTGAGTCGTGCGCCACTGGCTCCAGCAAGGTGGCCCGAAAAGCCGCATGCACGTCGGCGGTCAGGGCTTCGAGCAGGGCAGGTACGCTTGCGAAGAAGTGGTACACCGATGACGGCGGGATCTGTGCGCGCTCGGCCACGCTGTAGATCGACAGGCTGTCCACGCCCTCGCTGACCAGCAATTCCCGCGCGGCAGTGAGGATCGAGCCGATCCGCGCCTGGCTGGCAGCACGGGGTTTGCGGGGTGTGGCGGGGCGGGTCATGGTCAGCTAACTCTGGGGCGGGCAAGGCGCCATTGTACAGGGCGCCCGCGAGTAACGCTCCCGCCGAGACCGGGCTGTTACGGGATCGGCGGGAGCACCTGCCTAGTGCGCTTCGATCGCCAGCAGCGACTGGTTGACCAGCGACTGAGCCATTTCTGCCAGATGCATCACCGAGAAGGCCAGGTCACGTTGCTGGCCGCTCAACTGCTCGCCGGCTTCATAGGCGGTGGCGACAGCGCAGCGCAGGATCTGGTCGACACGTAGCAGGGTGTCTTCGAGGTGCATGGGGGGATCGGGTGTGATTTTTTTATGGTCTAAAACCTCTTAAAGTTTTGGAGCCATCGCTTGTCGCTCTCACACGGCAAAGGGTGGCAGCTATGTACAGGGTGAGAGGACCGGTAGAGGCACCCGGTCAGACCGAAGTCTGCCTGCACACAGCCGCCATAACGCATTCGATACAAGGATAAACCGAAGGCGAATTGACAGGCTTGCGCCGACCTCTTAAAGCAACCGGGCTCTCACACCCACCACTGCATTACAGCGGCGAAGCGCAGACTAGAGGCCCGATCAGGCAGGCGCAAGCGGTCGGGATTCTCTCGGAAACTTCACTCAAGAGATACAGAAAGGTCTGTAAGAAGGGTCACAATTCTTGTCGTCCATCGCCTGTTTTGGCGTGGTTCGGGGCCGTTGAATCCAGCCTGTCATTTCCGCTAGCGGAATCTGGTGGCAGTCGGAACGATAATCGGTTTTCAATTTCTTCTCGGGGTCAGACCAATGGCTGAGCAGCGAGCGCTACTTCCCGTCCCTCCGAATTGTGGGGCAGCAATTGGATCTGGACAGCGTCAATCCGTGCACCTGGGCTTCAATGGCGATCTCTGCGAGCCAATCACTGGCCATTATCTGTTGGGCAATGGCTATCGGGCGTACAACCCAGTATTGATGCGCTTTAACAGTCCGGACAGTTTGAGTCCGTTCGGTGAGGGTGGAATTAATACGTATGCGTACTGCCAAGGGGATCCGATCAGTTTTCGCGATCCCACCGGCCATATCATTTCCGCAGGCTATCGCTCCGCGATAAAGGTGTGGGTCGACCCTTTCGAGCAGGCGATCAGGCGCCGATTGCCCGTCGCCAGGGTTGCGCCGAGTCCGCGCAGCGCCAACGCGGTAGCCGTAATGCCTTCGACTGCCAGCGCAACAGCGGCGTCAGGTTCTCTGGCGCAAGCGGAACATACGAGCGACCCCTATCGAGCCTTTCTAGACCAGAGTACTTTTGAGTACCGCACGCTCAATGGAGTGGCAGCGCACAGGCGAGAATATCCGGTTGGTTCAGGGCAGACCTTCAATGTCTATGATCCTGACCTGTTTGAGTCGTTCTCCTCTGTGCAATTACAGGGCCATTTACGGAGCAATCACGCAGCCATCAATGCGTTCCGGGCCAGCGCTCAAAGAAATATTCAGGTAGAGAGCTATATGCTCATGCATATGGAGGGGCTTTACCGCAACCCTCAGATACGGCGTTTGCCTGAGCACGTTCTCACAAATGGCCTGACGGACATCCAGCAGCAGATAGCAAACTTAAGACAACGTTGAAGGCGTCATAAGCGGATGAGTGCTGTCGCGGATAAGTGCACCTCAATTCGCCATGCAAATACCTGTTGTACTCCAAGTCCGAAATCGAATGCACGAACTCTTACAGTCTGCTCTCTTTGTAAGCCGCGAATGGATTGAGGTACTTCAGATCAATGTAACGCGCCATGACCTGGCTGTCGTCCAGCGTTACCCAAGCGGATACCTGGATCTTGCGACCAGGCACCTGTCATTTCTGCTATCTGCCCAAGCTTGTTGCCCGTAAGCACACTCTTTCCATAACCCCTGATCAGCGAGATGGGAACATGGCCGAACAACGGCTGATGCTTTGCCGTTACCACTACGATCCGTTGGACCGGCTTAGCGGCTGGTGCCTGCCGGTGAGAGCAATGCGCAATTGTTTTATTGCAAGAATCGCCTGATGACCCAGATTTAGGGCGCGTTGCGCCACTCCCTCCTGCACACCGAAGAAAACCTGCTGGCGCAGCAATCGGGCAACGACACGGGTCTGGACACCAACTTGCTCGCCACCGACCGGCAGCGCTCGGTGTTGCAGGCCCTCAAGCGTGCCGGGCACCAGAGGTTGGTCTATACCGCCTATGGCTATCACACGCCCGACAGCGGCCTGGCCAGCCTGTTGGGTTTCAATGGCGAACGGCGCGACCCGCTGACCGGGCACTACCTGCTAGGCAATGGTTATCGGGCGTTCAACCCGCTGTTGATGCGTTTCAATAGCCCGGACAGCTTGAGTCCGTTTGGCAAAGGTGGGTTTAATGCCTATGCGTATTGTCAGGGGGATCCGGTGAATTACAGGGATCCGCACGGGAGTGTAAGACGCAGTGTTCTGAGCCAGCCATTACGTTCAAATCCGCTGCTCAATAGAATTCTGGATACCCCGGGGAGGAATGTTGTTCGTCCCAATTTAACCGCTGCTCAGGCTACGGCGGCGCGAACTGGGCGATCCCCAAGCGCTATGGGGTTGGCTGTTTCGGCACCCCAAACTTCAAGAGCCTCTATCTCTGGGGTAGCAGGCTCCTCGGTGGGGCACAATGAGACAGTTTTGGTTCGCAGCGTAGATATCCAGGTATCGGAGATCAGTAGGAACCAAATGCTGAGGAAGATGCCCCATGTAAAAAGCGGACGAGTGACGCCTAGCGAGTATTTTAAGAAGCCCGCAGGCAAGTTCATTCCTCCAGTGGGGCCCGAGAAATTCAGAGAGAGTGAAGCTGGAGAGCGCCTGCTTGAGCTTGCGATTGCAGGTCGGGATACCATGCCCGAGCAGGGCCTTTCTCTCCAACAGATAAACGCCGCGGTTGCTGCGGTACGGAGTTGAGTTAGTTAATGACACCCGTAAGGCAGTTGCTCTGAGATCAGGTAGGTGCGTTTGGAGAACACCGTCGCAGGTGTTCTCCACTTGGAACTCAAACCGTATGCAAATACCAGTTGTACTCCAAATCCGAAATCGAGTGCTCGAACTCTTCCAGCTCGCTCTCTTTACAAGCCACGAAGATATCGATGTATTTCGGATCGATGTATTTGGCCATGACTTCGCTGTCGTCCAGCGTGCGCAGGGCGTCGCGCAGGTTGTTGGGCAGGCTCTGTTCGAATTGCTCGTAGGAGTTGCCTTCGACCGGTGCGCCCGGCTCGATCTTGTTGGTCAGGCCGTGGTGCACGCCTGCCAGTACCGAGGCCATCAGCAGATACGGGTTGGCATCGGCGCCCGCCACGCGGTGCTCGATGCGCACGGCATCGGCGGTGCCGGTTGGTACGCGCACCGCCACGGTGCGGTTGTCCAGGCCCCAGGTTGGTGAGTTAGGTACGTAGAACTGCGCGCCGAAGCGGCGGTAGGAGTTGACGTTCGGGCACAGGAACGCCATCTGCGCCGGCAGGGTCTCGAGCACACCGCCGACCGCATGACGCAATGCGGCGTTCTGCTCGGGATCCTCACTGGTGAAAATGTTCTTGCCGTCGCGATCAAGGATCGAGATGTGCACATGCAGGCCGTTGCCGGCCTGGCCCGGATAGGGCTTGGCCATGAAGGTGGTGTCCATCTCATGGTCGTAGGCGATGTTCTTGATCAGGCGCTTGAGCAGTACCGCGTAGTCGCAGGCCTTGAGTGGGTCGGCCACGTGGTGCAGGTTGACCTCGAACTGCGCAGGGGCGCTTTCCTTGACGATGGCGTCAGCCGGAATGCCTTGCTCCTTGGCGCCTTCAAGGATGTCCTGCAGGCAATCGACGTACTCGTCGAGGTCGTCGATCAGGTACACCTGAGTGGAATGCGGGCGTTTGCCGGAAATCGGTGAGCGCGGTGGCTGTGGGCGGCCGTTCACGTTTTCCTGGTCGATCAGGTAGAACTCCAGCTCAAACGCGGCGCAGATGGTCAGGCCCATCTCGTCGAACCGGCTGACGACCTGGCGCAGTACCTCGCGCGGGTCGGCAAAGAAGGGTTCGCCTTCGAGTTCGTGCATGGTCATCAGCAATTGCGCGGTGGGGCGCTTTTGCCACGGTTCATTGCACAGCGTATTGGGGATCGGGTAGCAGATGCGATCGGCATCGCCGATATCCAGGCCAAGGCCGGTGCTTTCTACTGTGGAGCCATTGATGTCCAGGGCAAACAACGAGGCCGGGAGGTTGATGCCTTTTTCGTAAACCTTGTGCAGGCTGGTGCGTTCGATTCGCTTGCCACGCACTACACCATTCATATCTGCAATCAGAAGGTCAACGTACAGAACCTCAGGGTGTTCCTTAAGGAACGCGTTCGCTTCGTTGAGCTGAACGGCACGCGGGGGTACCGACATGATGCAACACCTTTGTTGTTAAAAATATCAATCATCGAGTCTTGCCGGATTCAGTCAATCCGAAAGCCATGATGAAGTCAATAGAGCTTTCCTTTGCCCCGAAATGGCGCCATCGTGCCGATTATGCTGCTTGTCAGGGCATTCGCAACACGCTACAGCCGGGCAATACCCGAAGCCATGAATTGGCGTGTTCAACGTATTTCTAATTATTGTGAAAAAAAATGAACGGCGCTAAGCTCCATCGCAACCCATAACAGCAAAAATACCGGGGGCGTCGATGTCTGCATTGCCATTCATGGACAACAACGCACACTGTGCAATGGCCTCGCCAGGCAGTGGTGTCGCCCATCACCGATGCACAGCGTCTACTGAACCCTATCACTATAGTGGCGCGGCTGACAGCGTGCCGCTTACCCCTTCGCGCTTGCGTATGACCGCGCATTTGACTCGGCATCCGCCTCCAGGTTGCGTTAGCCTTGCGCTGCGTTCATCAAACATGCATTTGCGAGGTGCATCCTGCACCGCACGGCGCCTGGGCACTGCACTGTGACGCCGAACAAGTCGCATCCAGGCCTGACTCCGGTCAGGACACGTCAAACCTGAGGTATTTATGAGTACCAATCTCGACCAGCTCACCGATTGGTTGAAAGAACACAAGATCACTGAAGTCGAATGCATGATGTCGGACCTGACCGGCATCACTCGGGGCAAGATCTCCCCCACCAACAAATTCATCGCTGAAAAAGGCATGCGCCTGCCGGAAAGCGTTCTGTTACAGACTGTGACCGGTGACTATGTAGAAGACGAGATCTACTACGAACTGCTCGACCCGGCCGACATCGACATGATCTGCCGCCCCGATGCCAATGCCGTGTATCTGGTGCCATGGGCTATCGAGCCGACGGCCCAGGTGATCCACGACACCTACGACAAACAGGGCAACCCCATCGAGCTGTCGCCGCGCAACGTGCTCAAGAAAGTCCTCAAGCTGTATGCCGACCAGGGCTGGCAGCCGATTGTCGCGCCGGAGATGGAGTTCTACCTGACCAAGCGCAGCGATGACCCCGACTACCCGTTGCAGCCGCCGGTAGGCCGCTCCGGGCGTCCCGAAACGGGCCGGCAGTCGTTCTCCATCGAGGCCGCCAACGAGTTCGATCCGCTGTTCGAAGACGTTTACGACTGGTGCGAACTGCAGAACCTCGACCTCGACACGCTGATTCATGAAGATGGCACGGCGCAGATGGAAATCAACTTCCGTCACGGTGATGCGCTGTCGCTGGCTGACCAGATCGTGGTGTTCAAACGCACCATGCGCGAGGCCGCGCTCAAGCACAACGTGGCTGCGACCTTCATGGCCAAGCCCATGACCGGCGAGCCGGGCAGCGCCATGCACCTGCACCAGAGTGTGATCGACATTCAGACCGGCAAGAGCATCTTTTCCAACGAAGACGGCACCATGAGCACGCTGTTTCTGCAGCATGTCGGTGGCTTGCAGAAATACATCCCCGAGCTGTTGCCGCTGTTCGCGCCCAACGTCAACTCGTTCCGCCGCTTCCTGCCTGACACCTCGGCGCCGGTCAATGTCGAGTGGGGCGAAGAAAACCGCACCGTCGGCCTGCGCGTACCGGATGCCGGCCCGCAGAACCGCCGCGTCGAAAACCGCCTGCCGGGCGCCGATGCCAACCCGTATCTGGCGATTGCCGCGAGTCTGCTGTGCGGTTTCATCGGCATGGTCGAAGGCATCAACCCCAGCGCGCCGGTGGTGGGGCGTGGCTACGAGCGCCGCAACCTGCGCCTGCCACTGACCATCGAAGACGCGCTGGAGCGCCTGGAAAACAGCAAGACCATCGAGAAGTACCTGGGCAAGAAATTCATCGTTGGCTACGTCGCGGTCAAGCGTGCCGAGCATGAAAACTTCAAGCGCGTGATCAGTTCCTGGGAGCGTGAGTTCCTGCTGTTTGCCGTCTGACCGCTGATAGCCCCGTAGGAGGGGCTATCCACCCTGCAATCTGGCAATGGAGTGATGCAATGACCGTCAAGAATCCACAAACCCTCGAATGGCAAAGCCTCAGCCACCAGCATCATCTGGCGCCTTTCAGTGACTACAAACAACTGAAGGAAAAAGGGCCGCGCATCATTACCCGCGCCGAAGGGGTGTACCTGTGGGACAGCGAAGGGCAGCAGATTCTCGACGGCATGGCCGGCTTGTGGTGCGTTGCGGTGGGCTACGGTCGTGAAGAGCTGGTCGCGGCCGCCAGTCGCCAGATGCGTGAGCTGCCGTATTACAACCTGTTCTTCCAGACCGCTCACCCGCCTGCTCTGGAGCTGGCGCAGGCGATCGGCCAGATTGCCCCGCAGGGCATGAACCATGTGTTCTTCACCGGCTCCGGCTCCGAAGGCAACGACACGATGTTGCGCATGGTGCGTCATTACTGGGCAATCAAAGGCCAGCCGAACAAGAAAACCATCATCAGCCGGGTCAATGGTTATCACGGCTCCACCGTCGCCGGTGCCAGTTTGGGTGGCATGACTTACATGCACGAGCAGGGCGATTTGCCGATTCCCGGGATTGTCCATATTCCCCAGCCGTACTGGTTCGGCGAGGGTGGCGACATGAGCCCGGATGAGTTCGGTGTCTGGGCTGCCGATCAACTGGAGAAAAAGATCCTCGAACTCGGCGTGGACACGGTCGGCGCCTTTATCGCCGAGCCGATTCAGGGCGCTGGCGGGGTCATCGTGCCGCCTGACAGCTACTGGCCGCGCATCAAGGAAATTCTGGCCCGCTACGACATCCTGTTCGTGGCAGACGAGGTGATCTGCGGCTTCGGGCGTACCGGCGAGTGGTTCGGCAGTGACTACTATGGTCTTGAACCGGACATGATGACCATCGCCAAGGGGCTGACCTCCGGTTACGTGCCCATGGGCGGCCTGGTGGTGCGTGACGAAGTCGTCGCGGTGCTCAACGAGGGGGGCGATTTCAACCACGGCTTCACCTATTCCGGGCATCCGGTGGCCGCCGCCGTGGGCCTGGAAAACATACGTATCCTGCGCGAGGAACGCGTCGTCGAACGGGTCAAGGCAGAAACGGCACCTTACTTGCAGAAACGTCTGCGTGAGCTGAGCGACCACCCGTTGGTGGGCGAGGTGCGCGGCGTGGGTCTGTTGGGGGCAATCGAGCTGGTGCGCGACAAGGTCAGCCGGGAACGTTACACCGGGCAATCGGCGGGCATGATCTGCCGAACCTTCTGTTTTGAAAATGGCCTGATCATGCGAGCGGTCGGCGACACCATGATCATTGCGCCGCCACTGGTCATCAGCCTGGCGCAGATCGACGAACTGGTGAGCAAGGCGCGCCAGTGCCTGGATCTGACCTGGCAGGCGCTGCAAGGTTAATGCTGTTCTACAAGGCCATCCGCTAATCTGCCAGACTAACGGCGCTGCCAGTCAGCCGTTCTGTTTAATAACGACAACTTGGAGCTGTATCCATGAAAACATTCGGCAAGACCCTTCTCGCCTTGTCCATGGCGGGCCTGATGACCGCGACCGTGCACGCTGACGATAAAGTGCTGCACGTTTATAACTGGTCCGATTACATTGCCCCGGACACCGTGGCCAAGTTCGAGAAAGAGTCGGGTATCAAAGTTGTCTACGATGTGTTCGACAGCAATGAAACCCTGGAGGCCAAACTGCTGGCAGGCAAGTCTGGCTACGATGTGGTCGTGCCAAGCAACAACTTCCTGGCCAAGCAGATCAAAGCCGGGGTCTATCAGGAACTGGACCGCTCCAAACTGCCGAACTGGAAAAACCTCGACCCGGCGCTGCTCAAGGCGGTGGGCGATGCCAGTGACCCGGGCAACAAGTTCGCCTTCCCGTACATGTGGGGCACCATCGGCATCGGCTATAACCCCGAGAAGGTCAAGGCGGCACTGGGCGTCGACAAGATCGACTCCTGGGACGTACTGCTCAAGCCCGAGAACATCGCCAAGCTCAAGAGCTGCGGGGTGAGTTTCCTCGACTCGCCTACCGAAATGATCCCGGTGGCCCTGCATTACCTGGGTTACCCGACCAACAGCGAAGACAAGAAACAGCTGGCCGAAGCCGAAGCGCTGTGGCTGAAGATCCGTCCTTCTGTGGCTTACTTCCATTCGTCCAAGTACATCTCTGACCTGGCCAATGGCAACATCTGTGTGGCTGTCGGTTACTCCGGTGACCTGGAGCAGGCCAAGTCGCGCGCCCATGAAGCCGGTGACAAGGTCAAGCTGTCCTACGCCATTCCCAAAGAAGGTGCCGGTAGCTTCTATGACATGGTCGCCATCCCTAAAGATGCCGAAAATGTCGACGCGGCCTACAAATTCCTGAATTTCCTGCTGCAGCCGGAAGTCATGGCCGAGATCACCAACGAAGTACGCTTCCCGAACGGCAACAAAGCCGCGACGGCGCTGGTCGACAAGGAAATCTCCGGTGATCCGAGCATCTACCCGACCCCGGAAGTGACTGCCAAGCTGTATGCAATTGCTGATTTGCCAGCCGCGACCCAGCGGATCCTGACCCGCAGCTGGACCAAAATCAAATCGGGGAAATAAATCTGTAACAATTAGTGGGGATGCTGCGTGGCCGTCTGCTGGCGCAGCATCTGCACTGCATGGACGTGGCTTCGGCCGCGAACCATCGATTGATCGCAGGTGATGCACCTGCTGACCAGATTCTTTGCCGGGGCGCACAGGTTGCAGGGTGCGTACCGTTTTTTCTGGAGAGATCCGCCCCCTTCAAGGGGACCTCTAAAAACGCATGCGCCCAGCCAGCAGATTGCTTTAGAGGTATCCAAAGGGCAGGCCCACTGTAAAAAGGACTGATGCTTTGTCTATTTCCATTCTGTTCAAGGCCGTACTGGCCGGAGCCGGGCTGACCCTGGCGCTGAGTGCCCATGCCGATTCTTCCGTTCGCGTCTACAACTGGTCGGATTACGTCGGTGAAACCACTCTGGCGGATTTCGAAAAGGCCACTGGCATCAAGCCGGTTTACGACGTGTTCGACTCCAACGAAACCCTTGAAGGCAAGTTGCTTGCAGGGCGCACCGGCTACGACGTCGTGGTGCCCAGCAACCATTTTCTGGGGAAACAGATCAAGGCCGGTGCCTTCCAGAAACTCGACAAGGCGTTGCTGCCCAATTACCAGAACCTCGACCCGGCACTGCTCAAGCGCCTGGAGAAAAACGATCCGGGTAATCAGTACGCCGTGCCTTACCTGTGGGGCACCAATGGCATCGGTTACAACGTCGAGAAGGTCAAAGAGGTGCTGGGTGTCGACAAAATCGACTCCTGGGCTGTGCTCTTTGAACCGGAGAACATCAAGAAGCTATCAAGCTGTGGTGTCGCCTTCCTTGATTCGGCCGACGAGATGATCCCGGCGGTGCTTAACTATCTGGGGCTGGACCCCAACAGCACCAAGGATGCCGATTACAAGAAGGCCGAGGCCAAGCTGCTGGAAGTGCGTCCTTACGTGACCTATTTCCACTCTTCCAAGTACATCTCCGACCTGGCCAACGGCAATGTCTGCGTGGCGGCCGGTTTCTCCGGCGACGTATTCCAGGCCCGCGACCGTGCCGAAGAGGCCGGCAAGGGCGTCAAGATTGCCTATAGCATCCCCAAAGAGGGTGCCAACCTGTGGTTCGACATGCTGGCCATACCGGCGGACTCGAAAAACCTCAAAGAGGCCAGTGCATTCATCAACTACATGCTCGACCCGCAAGTCATTGCCAAGGTCAGTGACCAGGTCGGTTACGCCAACCCCAATACCAAGGCTGGCGAGTTCATGGATCAGGACATCCGCAACAACCCGGCGGTCTATCCGCCGCAAACCGTGCTGGACCGTTTGTTCGTAAATAGCGAGCTGCCCCCCAAGGTGCAGCGTCTGATGACCCGCAGCTGGACCAAGGTCAAGTCGGGCAAATAAAGAACCTGCCTCTGGCTCACAGCGCCAGAGGCATTATTTCCGGGAGTTTTTACCCATGGCAGTTGCCTCCGGCGCCCTAAACAATCCCCTTGAGACCGGTAAGCAGCCCAAAGAAGTATTGCTCAGGGTCGACAGGGTCACCAAAAAGTTCGACGAGACCGTGGCGGTGGACGATGTGTCCCTGCAGATCAACAAGGGCGAAATCTTTGCCCTGTTGGGCGGTTCCGGTTCGGGTAAATCCACCCTGTTACGCATGCTGGCCGGTTTCGAGCGCCCTACCGACGGGCGTATCTACCTTGATGGCGTCGACATCACCGACCTGCCGCCCTACGAGCGGCCGATCAACATGATGTTCCAGTCCTATGCGCTGTTCCCGCATATGACGGTGGCCGACAACATCGCCTTCGGCCTCAAGCAGGACAAACTGCCCAAGAACGAGATCGACCAGCGCGTCACCGAGATGCTCAAGCTGGTGCACATGACCCAGTACGCCAAGCGCAAGCCGCACCAACTGTCCGGCGGCCAGCGTCAGCGCGTGGCGCTGGCCCGCTCGCTGGCCAAGAAGCCCAAGCTGCTGTTGCTCGACGAGCCGATGGGCGCCCTGGATAAAAAACTGCGGTCGCAGATGCAGCTTGAGCTGGTGGAAATCATCGAACGAGTGGGCGTGACCTGTGTGATGGTGACCCATGACCAGGAAGAAGCCATGACCATGGCTGCGCGCATCGCGATCATGCACCAAGGCTGGATTGCCCAGATCGGCAGCCCGATCGACGTCTATGAAACCCCTGTCAGCCGTCTGGTGTGTGAGTTCATCGGCAGCGTCAACCTGTTCGAAGGCGAAGCCGTCGAGGACATGGAAGGCTACGCGCTGGTACGTACCCCTGATCTTGAGCGGCCTATCTATATCGGCCACGGGGTCAGCACCTCTGTGGAGGACAAGAGCCTCACCTATGCACTGCGTCCGGAAAAAGTGCTGATCGCCACCCAGCAGCCGACCACTGAGTACAACTGGTCGAGCGGCAAGGTTCACGATATCGCCTACCTGGGCGGGCATTCGGTGTTCCATATCGAGCTGCCCGGCGGCAAGCGTGTGCAGGCCTTCGTGGCCAATGCCGAGCGCCAGAACGACCGGCCGACCTGGGGTGATCAGGTCTATATCTGGTGGGAAGACGACAGCGGCGTGGTACTGCGCTCATGAAAGCACGCAAGGTCAAGCGCCTGCTGCGGCGCATCATCCCCGACGGGCGGCAACTGGTCATTGGCGCACCCTTTCTGTGGCTGTTCCTGTTTTTCGCCCTGCCGTTTCTGATCGTCCTGAAGATCAGTTTCGCCGAAGCCGACGTAGCGATCCCGCCGTATACCGAGATCTTCACCTACGCCGAAGAAAAGCTGCAGATCGTGCTCAGTTTCACCAGCTACACGATGCTGGCGGGCGATGATTTGTACCTGGCGGCTTATCTGGGTTCGCTGAAGACGGCGTTCTTCAGCACCTTGCTGTGCCTGCTGATTGGCTACCCCATGGCCTACGCCATCGCCAATGCCCGCAAGGACATCCAGACGGTGCTGTTGCTGTTGATCATGATGCCGACCTGGACTGCGATTCTGATCCGGGTCTACGCCTGGATGGGCATCCTCGGTAACAACGGCCTGCTCAACGGCTTCTTGATGTGGCTGGGCCTGATCGACGAGCCGTTGCAGATCCTCAATACCAACCTGGCGGTGTATATCGGCATCGTTTACTCCTACCTGCCGTTCATGATCCTGCCGCTCTACGCCAACCTGGTGAAGCACGATCACAGCCTGCTGGAGGCCGCCTCGGACCTTGGTTCGAGCACCTTCAACAGCTTTTGGAAAATCACCGTGCCGCTGTCGAAGAACGGCATCATTGCCGGCTGCATGCTGGTGTTCATCCCGGTGGTCGGTGAGTTTGTGATTCCTGAGCTGCTCGGTGGCCCGGAAACCCTGATGATCGGCAAGGTGCTGTGGCAGGAGTTCTTCAACAACCGTGACTGGCCGGTGGCTTCGGCGTTGGCGGTGATCATGCTGCTGGTGCTGATCGTGCCGATCATTCTGTTCAACCGCAGTCAGGCCAAGGAACTGGAGGGCAAGGCATGAGAGGCTTCAAGTTCTCCAATCTGATGCTGGTGGTGGGGTTGCTGTTCATTTACCTGCCGATGCTGATCCTGGTGATCTACTCGTTCAACGAGTCGCGGCTGGTGACGGTGTGGGGCGGCTGGTCGGTCAAGTGGTACGTGGGGTTGCTGGACAATACCCAGTTGATGGGCTCGGTGATGCGCTCGCTGGAAGTGGCCTTCTACACCGCCATCGCGGCGGTGGCGCTGGGCACCATGGCCGCCTTTGTGCTGACCCGTATCTCGCGGTTTCGCGGCCGCACGGCGTTCGGTGGTCTGGTCACCGCGCCGCTGGTCATGCCTGAGGTGATTACCGGTCTGTCGCTGTTGCTGCTGTTCGTGGCCATGGCGCAACTGATCGGCTGGCCTGCCGAACGTGGCCTGCTGACCATCTGGATCGCCCATACCACGTTCTGTACCGCCTATGTGGCGGTGGTGGTGTCGGCGCGTCTGCGGGAACTGGACCTGTCCATCGAGGAGGCTGCGATGGACCTTGGCGCGCGGCCGTGGAAGGTGTTCTTTCTGATCACCATCCCGATGATCGCCCCATCGCTGGCGGCCGGCGGCATGATGTCCTTCGCCCTGTCGCTGGACGACCTGGTGCTGGCCAGCTTCGTTTCCGGGCCTGGCTCGACCACCCTGCCGATGGAGGTTTTCTCTGCCGTGCGTCTGGGCGTGAAGCCGGAAATCAACGCCGTGGCCAGTCTGATTCTGTTGGCCGTGTCGCTGGCGACGTTCATGGTCTGGTACTTCACTCGTCAGGCCGAAGAGCGTCGCCGCAAGGCGATTCAACAGGCCATCGACGAGAGTCTGGATGCCTCGGTCAGCGAGCGGCGTCTGGCCTAGCTACGCACCGTCGACGCTGCCAACACCCGCCTGCAATGCCTCGGTCAGTAATCTGGCCGGGGCTGACAGCGGTGTGTTGTGGCGGCTGACCAGCCAGAACGGTTCGCTGCGTGAACGCAGGGTCAGCGCCAAGGGCACCACGCCCATGCCGCTGGCACTTTCAGCCACGGCCTTGGGCATCATCGCGACCAGTTGCCGGTCCTGTTGCAGCAGCATCAGGGTGGTGAAGGTGGACGCGGTTTCGATCGCAAACCGCGGAAACTCCAGCCCGGCCTCACTGAACTCCCGTTCCAGCACCAGCCGCATCGGCATGTTTGCCGGATAGACCACCCAGTTGTAATGCTGCAGCTCGTCGAGTGTCAGGCTGGCGGCAGCGGCCAGCGGGTGCAGTGGGTTGGCAACCAGTTGCAACGCCTCCGGGGCCAGCGGCAGGCAGTCATAGGCTTGCGGGCGCTGACTGACGCTGGTTCGGCAGAGCGCCAGATCCAGGCGCCCCTGGTCAATCAGGCCCAGCAGCCGGGCGCTGGTGTCCTCGACCACTTCCACCGCCAGTTCCGGCTGCGCTTCACGCAGGCGCGCCAGGCTGCTGACCAGCAACGGTACTGCGCCCATCACCGCGCCCACGGCAATCCGCCCCCCCTGGCCCTGCAGAATGCCGATCAGTTCTTCACGCAGGTGGGCCATGTCGCTGTGGATCAGCCGGGCATAGCGGATCACACAGCGTCCCAAATCGTTGGCTTCCAGACCCTGGCTGGTGCGGGTGAACAGCCGGGTGCCGAATGCCGACTCGATTTCGTTCAGCGCCGAGGTCGCACCGGGCTGGGTAATGGCCACGTACTCGGCAGCCTTGTGCAGCGAGCCGTGATCGTCCAGAGCGATCAGCAGACGCAGCTGCTTCAGGCGCAGCCGTGAGATCAGTGAGGTGAGCGGGGCGATCATGGGGATAAGTAAAGGTTATCGCTTAATCAGAGGCTCTCATTAGGCAGCCTGCTGGCAGATTCGTAAAGTGCGGCTTATCCACAGCAGAACAAGAAGGCCCATGCCATGCGACTGATCCAGTATGAAACCTCTGCCGGCCAACGCCATGTCGGCATCGTCGAGGGCGACCAGGTACACACCGTGCTGGCGACCCTCAGCACCCGGGAACTGGCGCTGGCGGCCATCAGCGCCGGTCATGGTCTGGAGGACGAAGTGCTCAAGCGCGGCAGCCAGCCCGGCCCGTTGTATCGGGATCTGCAGGAAGCCGGCCAGATACTGCCGCCGCTGGATCACGAAGACCCGGCCCATTGCCTGGTCAGTGGCACTGGCCTGACCCATCTGGGCAGCGCGGATACCCGTGACAAGATGCACCAGAAAAAAGACCAGGACGAAGCGACGCTCACCGATACCGCGCGCATGTTCCGTTGGGGCGTAGAGGGCGGCAAGCCAGGTGCCGGCAAGGTCGGCGCGCAGCCGGAGTGGTTCTACAAAGGTGATGGTTCGATCGTGCTGCGCCCCGGTGCAAGCTTTCCACTGCCGACCTTCGCCGAAGACGTCGGTGAAGAGCCCGAGTTGGTTGGCCTGTACGTGATCGGCCCGGACAGCAAGCCTTATCGCCTTGGCTATGCGCTGGGCAACGAGCTGTCCGACCACGTACTGGAGCGTCGTAGCTACCTGTACCTGGCACACTCCAAGCTGCGCTTCTGCGCCTATGGTCCTGAGCTGCGCATCGGTGCCTTGCCAGCGCATCTGGCCGGTATCAGCCGCATTCACCGCGACGGCCAGGTGTTATGGGAAAAGGAATTTCTCAGTGGCGAAGAAAACATGTGCCACAGCCTGGAGAACCTTGAATACCACCACTTCAAATACCGCCAGTTCCTGCGTCCGGGCGATGTGCATGTGCATTTCTTCGGCACCGCAACCCTGTCGTTTGCCGACGCGGTGAGCGCGCGTCCCGGAGACACCTTCGAGATCGAAATCGCCGAGTTCGGCGCACCGCTGCGCACCGGTGTGGTTGTTGATGACGAGCCACTGGCTCCCGGCGCCGTCCAGGCGCTCTGAACACAAAGGAATCACGTATGACCAGCATCACGGGTTGCAACTACATCGGCGGTCAGCGCAGCGCGGAAGGCCAGACCACCTTGCAAAGCTTTGACGCCAGCACCGGGCAGGCCCTGCCTTATGCCTTTCATCAGGCCACCGAGGCCGAGGTCGATGCTGCGGCGCGGGCGGCGCAGGACGCCTATCCGGCGTTTCGCAGTTTGCCGGCGGCACGGCGGGCAGAGTTTCTTGAGGCCATCGCCGATGAGCTCGATGCCCTGGGTGAGCATTTCGTCGCGCTGGTGTGTCAGGAGACGGCATTGCCAGCGGCACGCATCCAGGCAGAGCGGGGCCGAACCAGCGGGCAGATGCGGCTGTTTGCCAAGGTGTTGCGCCGGGGTGACTTTTACGGCGCGCGTATTGATCGTGCCTTGCCTGAACGCCAGCCTCTGCCGCGGCCGGACCTGCGCCAGTGGCGGATCGGTCTGGGACCGGTGGCGGTGTTTGGGGCCAGCAATTTTCCGCTGGCCTTCTCCACGGCCGGTGGCGATACCGCAGCGGCATTGGCCGCTGGCTGCCCGGTGGTATTCAAGGCCCACAGCGGGCACATGGGCACCGCCGAACAGGTGGCTGATGCGATCTTGCGTGCTGCGCGCCGCACTGACATGCCGACCGGTGTGTTCAATATGATCTTCGGCGGTGGCGTGGGGGCCTGGCTGGTGCAGCATCCGGCCATCCAGGCGGTCGGCTTTACCGGCTCGCTGGCCGGTGGCCGGGCCTTGTGCGACATCGCCGCCGCGCGCCCCCAGCCGATTCCGGTCTTCGCAGAGATGTCGAGTATCAATCCGGTGCTGCTGTTGCCTGAAGCCCTGCAGGTGCGGGGTGAGCGCATCGCCTCGGAGTTGAGCGCAGCGGTGGTCTTGGGCGCCGGGCAGTTCTGTACCAATCCCGGACTGGTGATCGGCATACGTTCGGCGGCCTTCGATGCCTGGCTGCAGCACTTCACCCGATTGATGGGTGATCAGCCGGCACAGACCCTGCTCAATACCGCAACCCTCAAGAGCTACTGTCACGGTCTTGAGCGGCTGCATGCGCATCCAGGTGTCAGCCATCTGGCCGGTGCCGCGCAGCAGGGCCAGCAGGCCCACGCCCAGGTGTTCAAGGCCGACGTCGCGCTGTTGATCAATGGCGATGAACTGTTGCAGGAAGAGGTGTTTGGCCCGACCACGGTGGTGGTCGAAGTCGCCGACCAGGCCGAACTGCTGCGTGCCTTGCACGGCTTGCGCGGCCAACTGACCGCGACCCTGATCGCCGAGCCGGCTGATCTGCGCAACCACACCGAACTCACCGGCCTGCTGGAGCACAAAGCCGGGCGGCTGCTGGTTAATGGTTATCCGACCGGGGTCGAGGTGTGTGACGCCATGGTGCATGGCGGTCCATATCCGGCCACCTCCGACGCGCGTGGCAGCTCGGTGGGCAGCCTGGCCATCGATCGCTTCCTGCGTCCGGTGTGCTACCAGAACTACCCTGACGAATGGCTGCCCGATGCGCTCAAAAATGCCAACCCGCTGGGTATTGAGCGGCTGGTAGATGGGCTGCACAGCCGCGAGGTGCTGTAGCGGTAGGAGGGGCTTTAGCCCCGAAGGCTTCGCCGCTAAAGCGGCTCCTGCAGTGCCCGGAATATCTTGCCCGGATTCATCAGGCCCTGCGGGTCCAGGGCCTGTTTGATGGCGCGCATGCTGTCGATGGCCACCTCACCATGTTCCTGGAGGAGAAAGTCGATCTTGTGCAACCCCACACCATGTTCACCGGTGCAGGTGCCTCCGGCCTGCAACGCGCGGTGGACGATGGCGTGGTTGAGGCGTTCGGCCTCGATCAGTTCGGCCGGGTTATCCGGCGCCAGCAACATGCAGACGTGGAAATTGCCATCCCCTACATGGCCGAAGATCGGCGCCGGCAGGTAAGACTGGTTCAGGTCCTGTTCGGTGGCGACCACGCATTCAGCCAGTTTCGACAACGGTACACAGACATCCGTAGACAGCGCTCGGCAGCCCGGCTTGAGTTGCAGGAAGGCGAACAATGCATCGTGGCGGGCGCTCCATAGCCGGTTGCGGTCCTCCTGACGGGTCGCCCACTCGAAGTTCTGCCCGCCATTGCCCTGGGCCAGCCCCTGCACGGTTTCAGCCTGTTCAGCCACGCTGACCTGATTGCCGTGGAACTCCAGAAACAGCGTCGGCGCTGCGCGCAGGTCGAGTTTCGCGTAGCGGTTAAGCGCCTCGATGGCCAGGCGATCGACCAGTTCGGCACGGGCCACCGGCACGCCCATCTGGATGGTTTCGATCACGGTCTGCACCGCCCCGGCGACACTGTCGAAGCTGCATACCGCGGCGCTGATCGCCTCGGGTTGTGGGTGCAGTTTGAGGGTGATTTCGCTGATCACCCCCAGGGTGCCTTCGCTGCCGATCAGCAGCCGGGTGAGGTCGTAGCCGGCCGATGACTTCTTGGCCTGTGAGCCGGTGTGCATGACCCGACCGTCAGCCAGTACGGCCTTCAGGCCCAGTACGTTCTCGCGCATGGTGCCGTAGCGCACGGCGTTGGTGCCTGAGGCGCGGGTGGCGCACATACCGCCGATGCTGGCGTCGGCTCCCGGGTCGATAGGAAAGAACAGCCCGCTGGCGCGTAGATACTCGTTGAGGGTCTTGCGGGTAATCCCCGGTTGCACCGTGATGCTCATGTCTTCGGGGTTGAACGCCAGCACCTGGTTCATGGCCGACACATCCAGGCTCAGGCCGCCCTGCACGGCCAGCAGATGGCCTTCCAGGGATGAGCCGCTGCCATAAGGGATCACCGGCACCCGGTGGGCGTGGCACAGGCCGAGAATGGCGCTGATTTCTTCAACCGTATGGGCAAACGCCACGGCATCGGGGGGGATCGGGTCGTACAGGGATTCGTCGCGGCCGTGGTGTTCGCGAACGGCCGTGGCGGTGCTGAAACGCTCGCCGAGCAAACCGCTCAGCGCATCAATGAACGAGGCAGGCAAAGGCATGGCAGGCTCCGTGGGCATGGTGTCCGGTCGCCTGCCCGAGCATGACCCAGCTGCCTGACGCTATAGCGGCGTCAGGACGTTCATCACGGTATCGAGGGCGGCACGGGTGTCGTCGAGCTGGACCAGCGAGGCATAGCGGGCAGCCAGGGCATCGCGGTTCTTGATGGCGGTGAGGATGGCCTGGTGGCGGGGCAGGCTGAGTTCCTGAATGTTGGGACGCATGTTGGTCAGGTTGATCGACTCGCGCAGTGGTAACGACAGCATGTTGCACATGTAGGCCAGCAGGTCGTTGTGGGTGGCGTCGGCAATCGCCCGGTGAAAGTCCAGGTCTGGCTGGAGCATTTCTTCGCGGGTCTGTGCCGCCGCCATACGCTGGTAGGCGTCCTCGATCACGGCGATATCGGCATCGGTCGCCGTGGTGGCCGCCATGGCGGCAATCTCCGGTTCGAGAATCCGTCGTACCCCGGCCAGCGTGTTGAAGAACTCGCTGTGCGGGGTCGAGCGCATCAGCCAGAACAGTACGTCCGGGTCGAGCAGGTGCCACTCTGCACGCGGTCGTACCACGGTGCCGACACGCGGCTTGGAGAACACCAGGCCTTTGGCGGTCAGTACCCGGGTGGCCTCGCGCAGCACTGGCCGACTGACCTTGTATTCCTCGCACAGAGTAGCTTCCGGGGGCAGTTTTTCTTCGGGCTTGAAGCGGCCGGAAACGATATGCACACCCAGTTCCTGAACGATCTGCGCGTGCATGCTTTTGCGTGGTTTGGGGGTCTGGTAATCCATAAAGACGCAAGGACTCTGGCGAAATGCGCTGCATCATAACATCCCTCCAGAGCCCTTTCGGCTTCGTGCGGTCAGTGTGAGTGCCGCGGCACTTGCGAGCCACGGCAGCCGACCAGAAAGTCGAAGTCGCAACCCTGATCAGCCTGCATGACGTGATCGACATACAGCCGCGCATAGCCACTGGAGAAGATGTTCGCCGAGGTGTCGGGCTGCAGGTCGGCCAGGCGTCCTTGCAGTTGCTCGTCGCTGATGTCCAGATGCAGCCGGCCGCTGTGGCAGTCCAGCTCGATGAAATCACCATTGCGCACGGCCGCCAGCGGGCCACCGGCCGCCGCTTCCGGGGCGACGTGCAGAACCACAGTGCCGTAGGCGGTGCCGCTCATCCTGGCGTCGGAAATGCGCACCATGTCGGTCACGCCCTTGGCCAGGACCTTGGGCGGCAGGCCCATGTTGCCGACCTCGGCCATGCCCGGATAACCCCGTGGGCCGGCGTTTTTCAGCACCAGTACGCAGGTTTCGTCGACATCCAGGTCCGGGTCGGCGATGCGTGCCTTGTAGTCATCGAAGTTTTCGAACACCACAGCACGACCGCGATGTTGCATCAACGCCGGGGTGGCCGCTGACGGCTTGAGCACCGCACCGCGTGGCGCCAGATTGCCGCGCAGGATACACAGCCCGCCATCGGCCACCAGCGGGTTGTCGATGGGCCGAATCACTTCGTCGTTGTACTGCGGCGAAGCCTGGCAGTTGTTCCAGATGCTCTTGCCGTTGGCGGTCAGGGCGTGCGGGTTGGGTAGCAGGCCGTTTTCACCCAGACGGCGGATCACCGCCGGCAGGCCGCCGGCATAGTAGAACTCTTCCATCAGGAAGCGCCCGGAAGGCTGCAGGTCGACCAGCGTCGGTGTACCACGACCGACCCGTGTCCAGTCGTCCAGCTCCAGCTCAACACCAATGCGTCCGGCGATGGCCTTGAGGTGAATCACCGCGTTGGTCGAACCGCCGATGGCGGCGTTGATGCGGATGGCGTTTTCAAAGGCCTCGCGGGTGAGGATTTTCGACAGACGCAGGTCTTCGTGAACCATGTCGACGATGCGCATGCCCGACAGGTGCGCCAGCACGTAGCGGCGCGAGTCCACGGCCGGAATCGCCGCGTTGTGCGGCAGCGAAGTGCCGAGGGCTTCGGCCATGCAGGCCATGGTCGAGGCGGTGCCCATGGTGTTGCAGGTACCGGCCGAGCGCGACATGCCCGCTTCGGCCGAGAGGAACTCGTCGAGGCTGATCTGGCCGCCCTTGTAAGCCTCGTGCATCTGCCAGACCACTGTGCCCGAGCCGATGTCCTTGCCCTTGTGCTTGCCATTGAGCATCGGCCCGCCAGTGACGACGATGGCCGGCACATCGCAGCTGGCGGCTCCCATCAGGAGGGCCGGGGTGGTCTTGTCGCAGCCGGTGAGCAGCACCACCGCATCGACCGGGTTACCGCGGATGGCTTCTTCGACATCCATGCTGGCCAGGTTGCGGGTCAGCATGGCCGTGGGGCGCAGGTTGGACTCACCGCTGGAAAACACCGGGAACTCCACTGGAAACCCACCGGCCTCCAGCACGCCTTTTTTCACGTGCTCGGCGATCTTGCGAAAGTGTGCGTTGCAGGGGGTCAGCTCTGACCAGGTGTTGCAGATACCGATGATCGGCTTGCCCTGGAACTCGTGGTCCGGAATGCCCTGATTCTTCATCCAGCTGCGGTACATGAAGCCGTTCTTGTCGGCAGTGCCGAACCATTGGGCGGAGCGCAGGGAGGGCTTTTTGTCGGTCATGATCGGCGAACTCTTATTGTATGACTATTTGGGTTTCGTGCTGAAAACATACACCATAAAAATCGCATTTCAAGTGGTTGTCAGCTAAATAGTATTACTATATTGTTCGATTCATGGGGTTGATACGTCCTTGTCGATCGCTGGGCGGTTAATTAGTCAGATCAATCGCAGCCAACCTATCCATAACAAAAACAAGTGGAGAACAGCTATGAATCCGGAATCTCGGATCATTCGCAGGCTTACGCTCAGGTTGATTCCCTTCCTGATCCTGTTGTACCTGGTCGCCTTCATCGATCGCTCGGCGGTCGGCTTCGCCAAATTGCACATGAACGCCGATCTGGGCCTGAGCGACATGGCCTACGGGTTTGGCGCAGGTCTGTTTTTCATCGGTTATTTCATCTTTGAAGTGCCCAGCAACCTGCTGCTGGAGCGATTCGGAGCGCGGCGCTGGTTTGCCCGTATCCTGATCACTTGGGGGGCGATCACTGTGGGTATGGCGTTCGTCCAGGGGCCTTACAGTTTCTACCTGATGCGCTTTTTGCTGGGCGCGGCAGAAGCCGGGTTCTTTCCGGGCGTGCTGTACTACATCACCCGCTGGTTCCCGGTACGCAACCGCGGCAAGGTGCTGGGCTTTTTCATCCTGTCGCAGCCCATCGCGCTGATGGTCACCGGACCGTTGTCGGGCTGGATCCTGGGCATGAACGGTATTCAGGGTCTTGCTGGCTGGCAGTGGCTGTTCATTATCATCGGTCTGCCGGCGATTGCCCTGGCCTGGCCGACCCTGAAAATCCTCCCGGATACTCCCAAGGATGCCCGCTGGCTGGCTGAAGCCGATCGGCAGTGGTTGCAGGGTGAGCTGGAAAAAGACCGCATCGAGTACGGCCAGACCGAACACACCAACCCGCTACGTGCCCTGACCGACCGCCGGGTGCTGATCCTGGCCCTGCTGTACCTGCCCAGCACCCTGAGCACCTATGGCCTGGGCCTGTGGCTGCCAACCCTGGTGCATCAGTTCGGTGGCAGCGACCTGACCACCGGTTTCATCTCGGCGATTCCGTACATCTTCGGGGTCATCGGCCTGTTGCTGGTGCCGCGCAGTTCCGATCGGCTCAATGACCGCTACGGGCACCTCACCGTGCTGTACATCCTCGGTGCCACGGGCCTGTTCCTGAGTGCCTGGCTGAGCATGCCGGGCTGGCAACTGGCTGCCCTGTGCCTGACCGCATTCAGCCTGTTTTCGGTCACCGCCATCTTCTGGGTTCTGCCGGGACGCTTCCTGTCCGGTGCCACCGCTGCGGCGGGCATCGCCCTGATCAACTCGTTCGGCAACCTGGGCGGCTACATCGGCCCATTCGGCATCGGTGCGCTCAAGGAGTACACCGGCACGCTGTCATCGGGGCTGTACTTCCTGGCAGCGGTGATGCTGACCGGTGTAGTCCTGACCTGGCTGGTTTACGCCCAGCTTGAAAAGAAAGCCGAGAAGCCTGCCGACGCGCTTGGCCAGACCACCTGACTTTCCCTCTTTACCTCTGCGGCGGGCCGCCATGCCCGCTGCCCTGGAGCAACCAAACCAATGACCAGAAAGCTTAAAGTCGCGATCGTCGGCTCGGGCAATATCGGCACCGACCTGATGATCAAGGTGCTGCGTAATGCCCGTTACCTGGAAATGGGCGCGATGGTCGGCATCGATCCGGCCTCCGATGGCCTGGCCCGTGCCGCACGTCTGGGGGTGGCGGTGACCCACGAAGGGGTCGAAGGCCTGACCCGTCTGCCGTTGTTCGACGAGATCGATTTTGTCTTCGATGCCACCTCGGCCGCGGCCCATGTGCGCAATGACGCCTTGTTGCGTGCGGTGAAACCCGGTATCCGCCTGATTGACCTGACCCCGGCGGCAATCGGCCCTTACTGCGTGCCGGTGGCCAACCTGGAACAGAACCTGGAGCAGTTGAACGTCAATATGGTGACCTGCGGTGGCCAGGCGACCATCCCCATGGTGGCGGCGGTGTCACGGGTTGCCAGGGTCCATTACGCCGAGATCGTCGCCTCTATTGCCAGTAAGTCAGCTGGCCCCGGAACTCGCGCCAACATTGATGAGTTCACCGAGACCACCTCGCGAGCCATTGAGGTCATCGGCGGGGCCGGCAAAGGCAAAGCGATCATCGTCATGAACCCGGCCGAGCCGCCGCCGATGATGCGCGACACGGTGTTCGTGTTGTCCGAGCGTGTCGATCAGGCGCTGATTGAAGCCTCGGTAACCGAGATGGTCGCTGCCGTGCAGGCGTATGTGCCCGGTTACCGCCTCAAGCAGCAGGTGCAGTTCGAGGTCATCCCGGTCGATGCGCCGTTGAACATTCCGGGGCTGGGCCGGTTTTCCGGGATCAAGACCTCGATCTTTCTGGAAGTCGAGGGCGCCGCCCATTACCTGCCGGCCTATGCGGGCAACCTCGACATCATGACGTCTGCCGCACTGGCGACCGCCGAGCGCATGGCGCAATCGATGCTGAACGCCGGAGGATCCTTGCAATGACTTTCAACCCCGAGAAAAAGCTGTATATCTCCGATGTGACGCTGCGTGATGGCAGCCATGCGGTGCGTCACCAGTACTCGATCCAGAACGTTCAGGACATCGCCCGGGCGCTGGACAAGGCCAGGGTCGACAGCATTGAAGTGGCCCATGGCGACGGCCTGCAGGGATCGAGCTTCAACTACGGCTTTGCCGCGCATTCCGATCTGGAGTGGATCGAAGCGGTGGCCGATGTGATCAGCCATGCGCGCATCACCACCTTGCTGCTGCCAGGCATCGGCACGGTGCACGACCTCAAGGCCGCTTATGATGCCGGTGCCCGCTCGGTGCGTATCGCGACCCATTGCACCGAGGCCGATGTCTCGAAGCAGCACATCGAGTTCGCCCGCTCGCTGGGCATGGACACTGTGGGCTTTTTGATGATGAGCCACATGATTGCGCCCGAGCGGCTGGCCGAGCAGGCGCGGCTGATGGAAAGCTACGGTGCGACGTGCGTGTACATGGCCGATTCTGGTGGTGCGATGAGCATGCAGGATGTGCGTGAGCGGTTGCGCGCGTTCAAGGCGGTGCTCAAGCCTGAAACCCAGACCGGCATGCATGCCCACCACAACCTCTCGCTGGGCGTGGCCAACTCCATCGTGGCGGTGGAAGAGGGCTGTGACCGCATTGATGCCAGCCTGGCCGGCATGGGCGCCGGGGCCGGCAATGCACCGCTGGAAGTGTTCATTGCCGCCGCCGACCGGCTCGGCTGGAACCATGGCACCGACCTCTACACCCTGATGGACGCTGCCGACGATATTGTCCGGCCGCTGCAGGACCGGCCCGTGCGGGTCGACCGCGAATCTCTGGCGTTGGGCTATGCAGGGGTGTACTCCAGCTTCCTGCGCCACAGTGAGGCCGCTGCCGCCCGCTATGGCCTCAAAACTGTGGATATTCTGGTCGAGTTGGGCAAACGCGGCATGGTCGGCGGTCAGGAAGACATGATCGTCGATGTGGCACTGGATCTGTTGAATCGCTAGATATCGGTTGGCAACAGCCGCGAAGGTTTCGCGGCTGGGCTACGAAGCAAGCGCTATCAGACATGTAGGACACGTCCAATTTTGCTGTAGGCCCGTAAATCCCCGTCGAGCGCTTGCTAGGCTGCGATCCCACGATCAGGGACCGCGCGATGAGCGAGCCAAAAACCACCCCGCAATACACCAAAGCGCCCGACACCGGCCTGCGGGTCATGCCGCGGCCGACCCCGCCGCAGAGTGCTGAAAGCCTCCCGCCGCCACCGGTCTACAGCTTCGAAAACCCGCCACCCAGAAAGCTTCTGCGGCCTGAACCTGCTGTCGGCGCCGAACCCGGCTTTTACATCGTGCCACGCAGCATGTCGCCGGCGGAGCTGTACCGTGAGCTGTTCAGCGCCATGCCCAACGCCGCGTTGCGCTCGTTCAGCCAGCTCAATCCCGGCCTGGATCAAACCCTCAAGGCCGGCACCCTGATCGTCCTCAGCGACCCGAACAACCGCACCTGCACCTTTGCCGAATCACAACTGTTGGCTGCCGCCGAAGAGGTCAAGGCTGCCCTGGCACCACTGACGCCTGATGAGGCTGACTTCATGATGCGCCATGCCGCAGAGATCGCCACATTTACAGGCGAGACATCGACCTGGCTGGGGGTGAGTGCGGCGGTGATGGAGGCGCATTTGAAGAAACTGGGCGACACGTTGGTGAAGATTGAGAAATTGCATCAGGACAGTTTTGGTAAATACGGCCACTTGAGGGCGCCGGAGTTTTTGGCTCAGCGAAAAGAATTGCTTAAAGAGCTCGATAGTCATCTGTTCGGCTCTAGAAATCTCAAGGGGCTTGCGACCTTCGATGGCCATCCCAAGTTGAAAAACGCGCTGGGGATTTCAAGTCGTAGCCTCGTTCATCATTGGCGCAAGGCCGGAGGAGCGGGGGCTATTCCTGGTTATTCCGAGCATGTTAAGGCGATTGCCAAAGCTACCGGATGGATGAAGACAGGCGGCTATATCGGCATTGGGATTGGCGGCGTTTCGGGTGTGATGGCGATCAAGGAGGTATGCGCTAATGGCGATGACCAACAGTGCAGAAAAGCAATGATTACCGAGGGTGGAAAGTTCCTGGGGGCAAGCTATGGAGGCTATAAGTTTGGAGGACTGGCGGCTGGCTATGCCGCATCCATTTGTGTGTTCGTGGGGGTACCTACGGCTGGAGTCGGAGCTGTGGTTTGTGCCGGTACCGTTGTTGGACTGGCTGCCCTAGCAGGAACGGTAGGGGGGGCAGCGCTTGGGGAGTGGGCTGGTGAAGTCATATATGAGCACGTCGTAGATTGATCAACGGCGGATCTAGCTCTGCTTCAGAGTTTTCTCAGCTCTTTCGAAAATTAGTATTCAGGGACGCCTCTGGACGTTCAGGTTGTGCTTGATAGGTGGTAATTCTGTTGATCTTGAATCTTGGGGTTGCGATTTTTTTCTGTGTGTTTATAAGTATTACTGTTGAGTTATATGTCAGGTGGCGCTGTCTATCCGGTATGTTGAAAGCACTGGGAAGAAGCTCGCTTTTTTCTTCGGTACGTGAAAGGAATCTTGAGCATCAAGGTCGGCTTTTTAAAACAATGCTGTTAACGGACATTGGTACTGCGCTGATTTTTTCCCGCAGCAATGTGCGTACTGGCGTGCTTGATCCTGCCGATGTCGCTGAATTTCCTCGTCGCTTGAGGCTCATGGCAGTGACTTTTGTTCTTTCGTCTTACGCCAGTGTGTTATCGATTCTCGTTTGTGTAGTTCTTATGGGGCTGGATGACTTTGCCGAGCCTTATGCCTATATACCCTGGCAGGAGCTTGCGTTGTTTTATTCTTATAGTATTGCAGCTTTAATGCTCGCAGTGAGTGTCTGTCTAAGTGTCTATGCGATTCAGTGCCATTTGCCGGCTATGCTTGCTGCGATCAAGAAAGATCATCCTTATAGAGCCAAACTGGAGCAAGACCTGCGTTGGCACGGAACCTCGTGGCGCTCGATTCTGTTTGTGCTGATTTGCAGGACGGTGGCTGCCAATGGTCGCAAACTGAGAAATTTTGATGGCGATGTTTTTGATTTAAACACTTTGCCTACCCGCCTCAAGTGGGTGGCACGAGCCAACATAATCTGTGCGTGGACCGGCATTGCGTCTGCACTGATCGCTCTGGCGTTATACATTTTGTGGTGACCACCATCCCGGCTACTTTGGCACCAACCGCAATTCCCCCTGCCGATGTGCCTGCACATCCGCCTCACTGAACCACTGCGGCACGTACTCGCCACGAATGTAGCTTTCAGCCTGGTCGGCATAGTGGCGGTCAAACGGTACGCCGCTCTGGCCCACCGGGTTGATGCCCAGGCTGTTGGCCGGGTCGGCGAAGTCGATCAGGCGGCGGGTCGAGGGGCCGTAGTTGACCGGCCATGGCGCGGGGCCGGTGCGTGATGACAGGTTATTGGGGACCTCGTGGCTGCCGGGGGCCGGGAAGGGGCCGACGTTAAGCAGCCAGTCCAGAGGCTTCTGGGCACCCAGCGGATGGGCGTGGGTCAGTTGATGAACCTTGCCCCATTGCCACTGCTGCGAGTCATTGCCGTACAGGCTGCGCAGGTGATCGAGGCTGGCGCGCCAAGCGGCCTGGACGATCTCGCTGCGGCTTTCGCGGGCCAGCGTCTGACGGTCGTCCCACCACGGCGAATCGGCGTCGGCGGCCAGGCGCGGCATGGCCGAGTCGAACACCCGGGTTGAGAGCAGGGTGTCGAACAGGGCATCGCCCAGCTCGTCCTTGAAGGCTTTGTCTGCCAGGTTGAACAGCAACTGATTGAACAGCGTGGCAGCCACTGAGTTCAGCGGGTAGTCGCCTTGCCAGGTTGCAAGCTGGCCGAGCAGCGCCCGTTCGGTCGGGTCTTGAGTGGCTCGCAACAGCTCTGGCAACAGGGGCTTGAGGATGCTCGGCGCATAGTCAGTGGTGGTGCCCAGTTGCAGGGCCTTGCTCGACTTCAGGTCCCATTTCACTGAGGCATCACGCAGTTGCCGATCAAGCTGTTGGCCGCGTTGCGGTGGGTTGTAGTAGCCGGGAATCTCGAGGCCGGCCGGCGATAGCGGCTGGAAATTGGCCGAGATGATGTAGCCGCGGGCCGGGTTTTCTTCCTGGGGGTTGGCGCTGAACGGGTGAAAACCCGGTTTTTCGGCCTGGCCGCTGCTGCCGTCGAGAATGAAGGCCGGGTTGACGCCCTGTGGGCGGATTGGCAGTTGCCCGGCAGCCCACCAGCCAATGTCGCCGCTGGCGTTGGCCCAGACGATGTTCAGCCCCGGCGCCTGAATCTTCGCTGCGGCGCTGCGCATCTTGTCCAGCGTATCGGCGCGGTTGGCCTGATAGAAACCGTCGAGCACCGGGTTATCGGCCTCCAGAAACGACCACCACATGGCAATCGGTGTGCTGCCGGCCTGTTTGCCCAGCGCGTCGTTGATGATCGGCCCATGCGGCGAGCGGCGCAGGGTCAGGGTCACCGGTGGCTGGCCCTTGACCGCGATCTGCTGTTCGCTGCGGGTCATCTCCACCCAGCGGCCCTGATACCAGACCTGCTCGGGGTTGTCTGGGTTGATTTTCTCGGCGATCAGGTCCAGGTCATCGTTCTGGAACATGGTCAGGCTCCAGCCGAAATCCATGTTGTGACCGAGAAAGGCGAAGGGGTTAAGCGCCTGGTAGTGACCGTACAGCTCGAAATCCGGGGACGACAACTGCGCCTCGTACCACACCGCCGGCACCGAGAAGCGGATATGCGGGTCTCCGGCCAGCAGCGGCTTGCCACTGCGGGTGCGGCTACCGGCGATGGCCCAGGCATTGCTGCCTTCGAACTGTGGCAGGCCGGCGTCCTGCAAGGCCTGTTGGCTCATTTGCGCCAAGGCACCGAGGTCTTGCCAGTCGTTGTGGCTCAGCCCCGGCTGGCCAGCCAGCATGCCGTCGGGATGCCATTGCAGATCGAATACTTTCAGGTAATTGGCGCCCAACTCGTCACGCACGTAGGTCAGCAACGGTTCGGTACGAAACGCCGCAGCGAAGCTATAGGCCAGGTAACCGCCGATGCTCAGGGTGTCTTCGGCGCTGAACGGCCGTTTCGCAATGCCCAGCAGGTCGAACTCCAGCGGCCTGGCGCGGCTGTCCTGGTACTGGTTGATGCCGTCCAGATAGGCCTCCAGTGCCTGCCAGGCCGGGGTTGTACGGTCCTGACGGGCGACATAGGCGTCGGCGTGTTCGCGGATGCGCAAGGTGCGGAACAGCCGGTCTGTGTCGATCAGTTTGGGGCCCAGTACCTCTGCCAGTTCACCGCGCGCCAGACGGCGCAGCATTTCCATCTGGAACAGCCGGTCCTGGGCTTGCACATAGCCCAGCGCCCGGTACATGTCGGCCTGGTTTTCGGCGCGGATATGCGGCACACCACGTTCGTCATAACGCACGCTGACCGGCGCGCGCAGACCGTTGAGGGCCAGTTCGCCGGCACGCACGGGTTGTTTGCTGTGGACGTACCAGGTCGCACCTGCGACAAGCAGGCCAAGGGCGATGGCGAGGACGGTAAGGCTGCGTTTCATCCGGTGTCTCTGCAAGTGGCTGGCTGACTGAAGCTGAGCCGCACCCTACAGTCTGTGACGCCGCCTGGGTAGTGTCAGCTTGTGGCTTGCCAGCCAGCGACAGACAGATGAAGATCAGTGCAACACCTTGCCCAGCGCCTGTGGATTTGCCATGACCGACACCTTCGACCCCGATCAGTTACGTGCCAGCCTGCAGCCGCTGAGCGCCGATGATGTTCTGTCGCCAGCCGGGCAGGCTTACCAGCGTTTCTACAGCCTGGGTGCATTGGGCGGTGAAAAGGTCATTCGCAGCTGGCTGGGCCGTCTGGATGTGGATCAGTACCAAATCGTCGGCCAGGTCTGGTTGCCGGAGCGACCGCTGGCGACACTGATTCTGATGCACGGTTTCTACGATCATATGGGTTTGTATCGGCATGTGATCGAGTGGGCGCTGGCGCAGAACTTTGCGGTGCTGTCTTGCGACCTGCCGGGGCATGGACTGTCCAGCGGCAGCCGGGCGAGCATTGGTGACTTCGCCGAGTACCAGACCGTGCTGCAGCGTCTGCTGGCCGAGGCGCAAGCCTTGCAGTTGCCGCAGCCCTGGCACTTGTGCGGGCAGAGCACCGGCGGCGCCATCGTGGTCGACCATGTACTGCATCGCGGCAGCGACAGCCCGGCCCAAGGCCAGGTGATTCTGTTATCTCCGCTGGTACGGCCAAGGGCGTGGGGCTGGTCCAAGGCCAGTTACTACTTGCTGCGACCGTTTGTCAGCGGCATTGCCCGGCGCTTTACCGAAAACTCCAATGCCCCGGCGTTTCTGCCGTTTCTGATGGCCGACCCCTTGCAGCCGCGGCGCCTGCCCACTGCCTGGGTCGGGGCGCTGGCACGCTGGATCGTGCATATCGAGAAGGCGCCACGCAGCGAACGGCAGCCGTGGATCGTGCAGGGCGAGTCGGACATGACCGTGGACTGGAGCTACAACCTGAGTGTGCTCAACGAAAAATTCAGCGACCCGCAGATTCTGATGCTGCGTGAGGCCAGGCACCACCTGGCCAATGAGATTCCCGAATTGCGCGCTCAGTATTTCGAGTTTCTCAATGGGCGCTTTCGGAGCTGAACCCACTTACAGGTTTGAGTTGCTCTGCCCGACTGCCAGGCCTGCCTTGATCGCCGCCAGCGCCGCCTGATAATAGGCCCGACCTTCGGGTGATTCGGCAAAGCTTGAGAACTGCTCCAGTTCCGGGTCCGAAAGGTCGCGGTAGACGTACAGCAGGGTGTTGTTGAGGTCTGCGGCAATCTGCGCCATCAGGCGTTCGCGCTGGCCTTCGAGCATGCCTTGGGCCTGACCACCGCCCAGCAGCCCCGGAATCATCTGGCTGAGGCTGTCGGCGGCGACGCCGGCCAGCGCCAGGCTGACCTCGGCACCGGCCTGCTTGGCCGGCAGCGCCTGGGCCAGATGGCCGATCAGCAATTGGCGGGTCGAGTCGGCCTGGATCACCGGCAGGCCCTGGGCGTGTTTGGCCAGTTGATCGGCGCGGGTGGCGGTCAGCTCGGCATTAACGATTTTGCGCCCCAGCGGCGACTGAAAAAAACGCAAGGCCGGAGCCGGATCCTTGAGGGTTTCGCGCAGCCGCTGCGCTGCGCGCTGGTCGACGGCCTGCGCCGCAAAACGCTGGTTGCTGTTGTTGACCAGGGCCTGGAACACCGCCGGTGGCAGGTTGGCCTGATAGCGCTGCTGCGCAGCCTTGAGCGCGTCATTGAAATGCGCCCGTTGTTGCGGCCAGCCAGCGGCCTTGTACAACTGATCGAAGTTGTCTGCCCAGGCAGGCAGTGCGCACAACAGCAACAACACAACACACAAACGACGCATTCGGGACTCCTGTCGGCAGGCCACTATTCTCGGTGCGTTAGCGGGGGTTTGTCGAGGCATGCCTGCGCCGGATCAATTAAAACTGCAACAGCCCGGTAACCCACTATTGGATAGCCGGGGTTACGGCTACTATAGGCAGCCTCTGAAAACGTTTGCGAGGCACTCGCAGTCAGTTTCTGAGGTGCTCCATGCACGCCACGCCCATCCCCACCGATCACCCCTTGTTACAGCGCATCGTTGACGACCTGGCCACCCGCGGCTGGTCGCAGCAGGACGTGTTCCTGCCTGATGAACTGACCCGCGAACTGGCCGCCGAGTGCCGTCGGCGTGCCGCTGCCGGTGACCTGGAGCCGGCCGGGGTTGGTCGTGGGCTGGCGCAGGAGGTGCGCGAGGGGATTCGCGGCGATCATATCCAGTGGCTGGAGCCGGGGCAGTCAGGTGTCTGTGACCAGTACCTGCAGGTCATGGACAGCTTGCGGACGGCCTTGAACCGCGATTTGTTCATGGGCCTGGAAGATTTCGAGAGCCACTTCGCCTTCTACCCGCCGGGGGCGTTCTACAAGCGGCATCTGGATCGCTTTCGCGATGACGACCGGCGCATGGTCTCGGCGGTGTTGTACCTCAATCCTGACTGGCAGCCCCAAGAGGGCGGTCAGTTGCGGATGTACCTGGAAAACGACGCGCCGCATGACGTGCAGCCGATCAGCGGTTGCCTGGCCATCTTTCTGTCTGGTGAGGTGGCGCATGAGGTATTGCCGGCCAGCCGCGACCGGCTGTCGCTGACTGGCTGGTTCAGGCGCCGGGGCAACGACGTCCTGGCCTGAGCCGGTTTCTCAACCTGTGACAGGCTTACGCTTGCGTACCGGCCCCACCCGTTTCTCGATCGCCTGCTGCAAGTCCTTGCGCATCCCCAGCAGGAAGGCCAGTTCTGCCACCACGAACAACGGGCCGATGATCAGCCCGGTCACGTCGTCAATGAACGCCGGTTTGCGGCCTTCGTAATAGTGGCCGATGAACTGGATGATCCAGCCAGTCACGAACAGGCCCACGCCCCATGCCAGCCATACGCTGGTGGATTGCTGTGCCAGGCTGGCACCGCTCCATAGGCATAACAGCAGCAACACCGACATCAATACGCCCAGTGGCCGGTCCAGACGCAGATAGAAACGCACCGACGCCACGGCGACCAGCAAGGCCGGTGACAGCCATAGGCCGTAGGCAAGTACCCCAGGGCGTGACAGAAGAATCGTCACGGCCAGTACGATCAGTGGAATACCCAGGAAGTGGGTCACGATATTGCGCCAATCACGGTGATAAGCCGCATATTGGCTGAGATGATCGACCAGGTTTTTCATTATTATTCCTGTCCGCAGCGTTGATGGGTTGGCTACACAGTAGCTGCTCCAGCAAACACCTGCCTACGAAAAAAGGGAGCAGAAATGACAAATGGAACGCTGTGGCGGTCGCGCTTGATGAGCGACTACTGGTTTGGGCAATTGCCGGCCGCCTTGCAAGACGCTTTATTGGGCGCTGCGCGACAACGGCGTATTACCCCAGGCAAGCTGCTGTTTGCTCAGGGTGACCCGCCCTGTGGCCTGTACGTGCTGCTTGAGGGCGCGGTGCGCATGGGCAGTGCCGGGCAACAGCGTCTGACGCCACGGCTTGAAGAGCTGGTGGCGCCGTTCTGGTTTGGCGAGGTGTCGCTGTTCGATGGCCAGCCACGCACGCTGGATGCCTATTCTCTGGTGCAGAGCATCTTTTTGCAGGTGCCCCAGCCGTTTATTGATCAATGGCTGCTTGAGCACCCTGAAGATTTACGCTTTTTTGCCCAGTTGCTCAGTAACAAGCTCGGCCTGCCATTGCTGCGCCCGGAAAAACTGCACAGCCTGCCGGATCGCGCCCGCGTCGCCTGGCGGTTGTTACTGCTCTGCGAAGGCTACGGGCAACTGAGCCATGCCCGGCGGCTGGTCGGTTTCGAGGCGATTGAAGCCTGCCCTACCGTAGCGTTGTCGCGCGCCGCCTTGCTGGAAGTCCTGCAAGACTTGCAGCAGCGCAGGATCATCCGGCTGGGCCAGGAGCAACTGGAAGTCTTCGATATCGATAAGCTGCGCAAGGCAGCCAATGTGCTGCGCGCCCGCGCACCCTGCTAACGTGCCAGCCCCTGGCGATACTGCGTCGGGGTCAGGCCGGTCCAACGCTTGAAGGCGCGGCTGAAACTGTCGACATCGGCAAACCCCAGCAGCGACGCAATCTCGCTGAGTGAGGCGTCCGGGTCGTTGATGTGCAGCAACGCAAGGTTTTCCCGGCACTGGTTGACCAGCAGATCATAGCGGCAGCCTTCGTCGGCCAAGTGCCGTTGCAGGCTGCGCAGGCTCAAGCCTAAAACCTGGGCAACGGTCTCGGCGCTCGGTTCGCCTTCGGGTAACTGCGCTTCGATCACGCTGCGCACCCGTGGCTCCCAGATCAGCGCCTGGGCCTGTGCTGCCGGCTCGCCCGGCTGGGTGGCGCCGTCATCCAGGTGGCTGTCGAAGTCGCGGCTGGCGAACACCAACAGGTTGTGCGCCGCGCCGAAAAACAACGGCGCGCGAAACAGCTCCTGCCACGGCAGCGGGTTTTCCGGCTGGGGGCGTTGCAGGTGCACCTCCAGCGGTGCATAGCTACGCCCCAGGCGGTTACGGCAGGTGCGGACGTAGATGGCAGCAAAGGCATCGAGCATCTCGGGCACGGGAGCCGCGCAGTCTGGCGGTGGGCTGAAGCTGAATTCGTAGCGCTCGCCGGTTTTCTGGAAGCTCAGTTGCAGGGCGTCGCGAGTGGGGGAGTGATAGCGCACGATCCGCTCGAACACCTCGCGCAACGATTCGCTGGCCACCAGGGTGTAGCCCAGCGCATGAAAACTGGTCGGGCTGACAAAGCGTGACACCCGCAGGCCCAAGGCCGGGTCGGCGCTGGCCTGCACTGCCAGTTGCCACAAGCGTAGCGTCGCCCCCGGCGCCTCGCGCGTGTGCGGGTCAAACCCGGCTGCCAGGCACAGCCCGGCGCTGTCCAGGCCCAGGACGTCGAGTTGCTTGCGCAGAGCGCGGGTCCAACTGGCGAGGCTGCTTGGCTCGGGCATGCGCGATACACCCTGTGTTGGCTAGGGGAGAAGAAATGCTGTTATTTCTTTATGGAATTAATAAATATCTTCTTATTCCTTAACGAATATATATTGCCTCCCTATACTCGCTGCATGGATACAGGCCTTCAGGAGGCGACCCCATGCATAACGAATCCATCCGTTATCTGATCGTGCCAGGTTGGCAAGGGTCGCCGGACGATCACTGGCAGACTCATTGGCAGAATAGCTTGCCCAACAGCGCCCGTGTACAACAGGCTGACTGGGACAAACCACGTCGTGAAGATTGGGTGGGTGAGTTGCAGCGTTCGATTGCCGCGCACAGCTCGCCGGTGATCCTGATCGCCCATAGTCTGGGCTGCATCACGGTGGCGCACTGGGCGCAACTGGCGCCGGTCGAGTCGCTGCGTCAAGTGCATGGGGCATTGCTGGTTGCGCCTGCCGACGTCGAGCGGCCCAATTGCCCGCCGGCGCTGCGAAATTTTGCGCCGATTCCCGATCACCTGCTGCCGTTCCCGACCCAGATTGTCAGTTCTGACAACGATCCGGCGGTCAGCACCCAGCGCGCCATGGAAATGGCCCGCCACTGGGGCGCCGAGGTAGGCTTTCTGAGCCAGGCCGGGCACATCAACGTCAAGTCCGGTCACCAACGCTGGGAGCAGGGCTTCGCCTACCTTTACCGCCTGCAAAGCCGCCTGGAGCAACAGTCGCGTCGGCGCGCTTGAGTCTGCGTTTTATTTATCAGCTCCGATCCGGGGCCATTTTTTGTAACGCCGGGGCCAGGATGGCGCTGGCGGGAGTTATTCATGAGTGTTCAAGAGATTCCTGGTCAGTCGTTTCTGACCTTCCCCGATGCTGACAAGAGCCCGTTGAGCATCCGTGCCAAGGCGCTGGTGTTCATCGACCCCCGCTCGCGGCAGTTGCGTACCGAAATGGAGCAACTGGCGGCGGGGCCGTTGCCGATCCTGATTCGCGGCGAACCGGGCACCGGTAAAGAGCTGCTGGCCCGCCACATTCATCGTGGCAGTGATCGCGGTGGCCTGTTCGTTTCGGTCAATTGCGGGGCGCTGAGTCCGACCTATGCCGAAGCCGAGCTGTTCGGCCACGCGCCTGGCGCCCACAACGGCTCACCGAGCAGCCGCGCCGGCTGGTTCGGTTCGGCCAACGGCGGCACGCTGTATCTGGATGAAATCGGCGACCTGCCGCTGCCGATTCAGAGCAAGCTGTTGGCCGCGCTGGAAAATCATGAAGTCACCCGGGTCGGCTCACAGCAGCCCAGCCCGGTGGATGTGCGCCTGGTCGCGGCGACCAGTATCGACCTGGCCAAGGCCGTGGCGGCGGGCAAGTTTCACGAGCGCTTGTACCATTACCTCAGCGAAGGCCGTCTCGACCTGCCTGCCTTGCGCGAGCAGCCGGGAAATATCCTGCCGTTGGCCGAATACTTCGTCGGTATCTACAGCCAGCGCCTGAACCTGCCGGTGCAGTTGATCAGCGATGCCGCCCATGAGGTGTTGCAGGCCCACGACTGGCCGGGCAATACCCGCGAGCTGGAAAACGTCATCCACTTCGCCTTGCTGGTCAGCAGCGGTGAAGAAATTCTGCCAGAACACCTCAACCTGCCGGGCAGCAACGATCCGCTGGCTGAAATTGAACGCCAGACGCGTCGTTTGCTGGGCAATGCCGAGCCTGCGCAACTGGCGCAGCTGAAAAGCCTGTTGCAAACACTGACCGGGCGCCTTGAGCAACTGCCGGGCTGAGCCCTTTGAGTCACTGATTTCAACGCCGTAGTCCGTGATGGGCTGCGGCGTTTTTTTGCCAACTGGTCAGGAAATAGCGCACCAGAGGCTTATCTGTAAAAGTAATAAGAAGATTGATAAAAAGTATTTTGTGGTAATAAAAAAGCCCGCTAATGTCTGCTCCACGTCCCAATGGCCACCATCGGGACCCTCAAATACTCATAAGCAACACAGATCCTCCAAGGGGCAACGCATGAAAAAGACATTCCTGATGGCCGCACTGGCAGTGGCGTTCTCGACAGGCCTGGCACATGCCGGCGAGAAACTGGTGGTTGGCGCGACCCCGGTTCCGCATGCCGAAATCCTTGAGCTGATCAAGCCGACCCTGGCCAAGGAAGGGGTGGACCTGGAAATCAAGGTTTTCACCGACTACGTGCAGCCCAATGTACAGCTCAACGAGAAGCGTCTGGACGCCAACTACTTCCAGACCAAGCCTTACCTGGACGGGTTCAATAAAGGTAAAGGCGCGACCCTGACCACCGGTGTGGGTGTACACGTCGAACCCTTTGGTGGTTACTCGTCGAAATACAAGAGCCTGAACGAGCTGCCTGAGGGCGCCACCGTGGCGATCCCCAACGAGGGCAGCAATGCCGGCCGCGCCCTGTTGCTGTTGCAAAAAGGCGGCCTGATCACCCTGAAAGACCCGACCAACGCCCTGTCTACCCCGAAAGACATCGCAACCAACCCCAAAAAGCTGAAATTCCGTGAGCTGGAATCGGCGGTACTGCCGCGTACCCTGAGCCAGGTCGATCTGGCGCTGATCAACACCAACTACGCGCTGGAAGCCAAGCTCAACCCGAAAAAGGATGCACTGATCATTGAAGGCGCCGATTCGCCGTACGTGAACTATCTGGTAACCCGTGCCGACAACGCCAACACCGACGCGATCCAGAAGCTGTCCAAGGCGCTGACCAGCCCTGAAGTCAAAGCTTTCATCGAGAAGAAATACGACGGCGGGGTATTGCCGGCGTCCAAAGCAGTAACAGTTCCATTAGCAGCATTTTCGGGGCTGAAGCCGCTCCTGCAGGCGTACGCCCGTAGGAGCGGCTTCAGCCGCGAAGCATTTGAAACCAGTCATATGCATATTCAATAACGGTATTTAAATTTAATTTCTTATATCGATACAGTTACTCCATTCAGTTTCTGGTCCTTTGAATCGGAGTACTCATGCCAGCAGCCTCCCTCGCTTCTTCAGCCGCACAATCGACCAGCCAATCCTTCGAAGTACGCCCTTTGTCCGGCAATGTCGGTGCAGAGATTGTCGGCCTGGATTTGTCTCGCAGCCTCAACGACAGCGACTTTGCCCGGGTCCATAAAGCCCATCTGGACCACCATTTGGTGGTGTTCCGTGACCAGCGGATCACCCCGCAGCAGCAGATCGATTTCAGCCGCCGTTTCGGTGTATTGCAGATCCACGTGCTCAAGCAGTTCCTGTTGGCCAACCACCCGGAAATCCTCATCGTTTCCAATATCGTTGAAGACGGCCAGCCCATCGGCCTTGGCGATGCCGGCAAGTTCTGGCATTCGGACCTGTCCTACAAAGAGCTGCCAAGCCTGGGTTCGATGCTCTATGCCCAGGAACTGCCCAGCGAAGGCGGCGACACATTGTTCGCCGACATGCACAAGGCCTGGGAAACCTTGCCTGAGCATCTGCGCAATGCCGTGGAAGGCCGCAAAGCAGTGCACAGCTATACCGCGCGCTACCGTGACGGTCACAACGCCGAAAACTGGCGGCCGACCCTGACCCCCGAGCAACTGGCTCAGGTGGTTGAAGTGGCGCATCCGGTGGTGCGTACCCACCCGGAGAATGGCCGTAAGGCGCTATTTGTCAGTGAAAACTTCACCACCCATATCGTCGGTGTGCCTGAAGACGAAAGCCGCCAGATTCTCGCCGAGGTGTATGCCCACAGCACCCGCCCCGAGAACGTCTACCGCCACCAATGGCAGGACAACGACATGGTGTTCTGGGACAACCGTTCATTGATCCACCTGGCGACCGGCTGCCCGGCCCATCTGCGCCGCCGCTTGCACCGCACGACCATTCAGGGCACTGCGCCTTACTGATCAGCCGTACCGATTTAGAGGAGCGCCGACATGAATGCTGTCGTGCAAAGCCATACGGCTAGCCATAACAATCCCGCGCAACAGGCCAATCAGCCCGCCGCTGAGGCCTTGTTGCAAGTACAGAATGTGAGCCTGGAATACCGTACCCCGGAGCGGGTTGTGCGGGCGACCCATCAGGTCAGTTTCGAGGTCGATCCGTCTGACCGCTTCGTCCTGCTCGGCCCCTCGGGCTGCGGCAAGTCCACCCTGCTCAAGGCCGTGGCCGGTTTCATCAGGCCCAGCGAGGGGCAGATTCGTCTGGCCGGTCATCAGGTCAGCGAACCGGGACCGGACCGCATCGTGGTGTTCCAGGAGTTCGACCAGTTACCGCCCTGGAAGACGGTGATCGAGAACGTCATGTTCCCGCTGCTGGCCTCGCGCACCCTCAAGCGTCCCGAGGCGCTGGAGCGTGCCAAATACTATCTGGACAAGGTCGGCCTGAGCGCTTTCGCCCAGGCGTACCCGCACACTTTGTCTGGCGGCATGAAAGCGAGGGTAGCGATTGCCCGCGCGCTGGCCATGCAGCCGAAGATCCTGCTGATGGATGAGCCTTTCGCCGCGCTCGACGCGCTGACCCGGCGCAAGATGCAGGAAGAGTTGCTGGAGCTATGGGACGAGGTGCGTTTCACCCTGTTGTTCGTCACCCACTCCATTGAAGAGGCGTTGGTGGTCGGCAACCGCATTCTGCTGCTGTCGCCGCATCCGGGCCGGGTTCGCGCCGAGATCAACAGCCACCAGTACGACTTGCAGAGCCTGGGCGGGGTGGGGTTTCAGCAGACCGCGCAGCGCATCCACCGCTTGCTGTTCGACGAGCAGCCCGGTGGCAGCCAGACCGAGCGTGAACTGGGCTTTCAGGACATACGCATCGCGTATTGAGCATTCACCGGCAGGCCTGGCCTGCCCGCAGAGATTCAAACCATGAGTATTTCCACCAATCCGTCTTCGCCGCGCCGCGAAGAATATGAAGTCGCGCTTGAACCATTCGTTCAGAGTGAGCTGGCCCGTGACATTCCCCTGCTGCAGCGCATCTGGCAACTGGGCTGGGTGCGCAAGACCCTGATCATGATCGTCCTGGCCGTGCTCTGGGAAGTGGTCGCCCGCATCCAGGCCAACGACCTGCTGCTGCCGAGCTTCTTGCAGACTGCCAAAGCGTTTTACGAAGGCCTGCTCAGCGGCGAACTGCTGGGCAAGGTATGGATCTCGCTTACGGTGTTGATTCAGGGGTATCTGATCGGCATCGTCCTGGCCTTTGGTCTGACCACCCTGGCGGTGTCGACCCAACTGGGCCGTGACCTGCTCAGTACCCTGACCGCCATGTTCAACCCGCTGCCGGCCATCGCCCTGTTGCCGCTGGCGTTGCTGTGGTTTGGTCTGGGCCAGAACAGCCTGATCTTCGTCCTGGTGCACTCGGTGCTCTGGGCACTGGCGTTGAACACCTATGCCGGTTTTCTGGGGGTGTCCGAGACGCAGCGCATGGCCGGTCGCAACTATGGCCTCAAGGGTCTGCGCTTTGTCTGGCACATCCTGATTCCGGCGGCGCTGCCGTCGATCCTGGCTGGCCTGAAGATTGGCTGGGCCTTCGCCTGGCGCACCCTGATCGCCGCCGAACTGGTGTTCGGCGCCTCGTCGGGCAAGGGCGGCCTGGGCTGGTACATCTTCCAGAACCGCAACGAGCTGTACACCGATAAGGTGTTTGCCGGCCTGGCTGCGGTGATCCTTATCGGCCTGCTGGTCGAGAACCTGTTGTTCGCCAACATTGAACGTCTGACCGTGAAACGCTGGGGCATGCAGCGTTAAGCATCACAAAATTCCAAGAGAGTCTTTCCATGAGCACTATTTTCAAACGTTCGGCCTTGGGCGGCCTGGCTGCGACCTTGGCTTTGAGCGGGCTGTTCAGCAGTACGGCCCAGGCCGAAGGCAAGATCAGCATCGCCCAACAGTTCGGTATCGGTTACCTGATTCTGGACGTGGTGCGCGACCAGAAACTGATCGAGAAACACGGCAAGCAACAAGGTCTGGATATCGAGGTGAACTGGAACAGCGTTTCCGGCGCCACGGCGATGAACGAAGGCCTGCTGGCCGGCGCACTGGATGTGGTGTCGGCCGGCGTACCGCCGATGCTGACGGTCTGGGACCGGACAAAGGGCAAGCAGAACGTCAAGGCCATTGCCTCGTTGGGTTCGATGCCCAACTACCTGCTGACCAACAATCCGAACGTGAAGACCCTCAAGGACTTCTCGGAAAAGGACCGTATCGCCGTACCGGCAGCGGGAGTGGGTTTCCAGTCGCGGACCTTGCAGATCGAAACTGCCAAGCAGTTCGGTAACGACAACTACAAGAAATTCGACAATATCTCGGTGAGCCTGGCCCATCCGGATGCCACGGCTGCGCTGCTTGCCGGTGGCTCGGAGATCAATTCGCACTTCTCCAGCCCGCCGTTCCAGTACCAGGCGCTGGAAAACCCTAACGTACATAAAGTGCTCAGCTCGTATGATGTGCTCGGTGGCCAGGCTACGTTCAACGTCCTGTACACCACCCAGAAGTTCCACGACGAGAACCCCAAGACCTACAAGGCGTTCTACGACGCACTGGCCGAAGCCGAGAAGATCATCAAAGCCGACAAACCGGCGGCTGCGCAGACCTACATCCGTGTCGAACAGTCCAAACTGCCATTGGCGCTGGTCGAGAAGATCGTCGCCGATCCGGAAATCGACTTCACCATCACCCCGCAGCGCACCTTCATCTATGCCGAGAAGCTGCATGAACTGGGCGTGTTGAAAAACAAGGCAGCGAGCTGGAAGGACTACTTCTTCGAAGAAGCCCACAGTACGCCGGGGAGCTGAGTAACCAGTGCCGGCCATATAGCGCAATAAACACCGAAGCTTGCAGGAGCAGCTTTAGCTGCGAAGCCTTCACACAGCGTCTTCGCGGCTAAAGCCAATACTGTTCAGATAAGCACTGCGGACCCGGTGGGAAGAGCCGGCCGGCGCCCCGGTCTGCTCGCGAAGAGCCGGTAAAGTCACAGCATCTGCTGCGAATGTGCTGCCGCCTTCGTTGTGGTTCGGCACTCCGACAACCGGAGCGCCGGCCGGCCACTCCTACCGAGATGTGTGTACTTAAGCGAACAGCATCGCGGCTAATGCTGAGGTACATCCACAGCCGGTGTGCTGGTTTCTCTGGCCCTTTCGCGAGCAAGCTCGCTCTTACTTCTGCCAGTACCCGACTCCTTTGCGACAGAGCATTGTTGACGCCTCTCTCGATACTTTGAGCAGGCCGTTATGGCGATGCGTATCTACCGCTACGATCCGCTGGACCGTCTGGCCAGGACCAGAAGCCTGGCCGCTGACGAACACTCGTCGCCCGGCTTCAATGGCGAGTTGCCCGACCCGCTGACCGGGCACTACCTGCTGGGCCATGGCTACCGGGCGGATAACCCGGTGCTGATGCGTTTCAACAGCCCCGACAGCCTGAGCCCGTTTGCCGAAGGCGGGATCAATGCCTATGCCTACTGCCGAGGCGATCCGGTCAACCGCTGCGATCCCACGGGGCACGCTGATTTTTTTGGGGATTTCTGGCGTGATGTGATGCCGATCCTTGGCATGGTGGTACCGCTGATCACCTCGGGAGTGCTGTACAAATTCACCAAACCCAGGATTGCCAAGCTGCGCGCGGGCAACGCGACCACCGGTGACAAACTGGTGGTGGCAGGTTCCGCTGCGGTGGCGGCCTCGGCCATCGTGGGGATTGCCGGTACGGTGGTCAGGTACGTGGTGCCCGAATCGAATGCAGGGCATGCGCTTGGGGCTCTGGCTCTGCTGGGCACAGGCGCTTTCAGCGGGATGCGTTATGCCGGTCTCAAGCTGGGTAAGGTTGCTGCGCCTGCGTCGTCCCCCATAGCGCTTGCAGGGATTGGTTCGTTACCGGTGCGCAGAAGCATCATTGAACGGTCCGTTGCCGGAGTGACGCAGAGGCCGGCGTAACTTCGGAGCAGAAACAGCTTTTGAGTCGTCGTGACAGGAACCCTTGCTTGTCCCCCGCAGTCGCATATTCACATCACTCAATGACTCTCCATTTCAGATCTGCATCCACCAAGGAGCCTGCATGCCTGTTGTCCCTGCAAGACTGCTTTGGGTGCCTCTGGCTGCGGCCTTGCTGTTGGCCGGTTGCGGCGAAAAGCCGCCCGAGCAGCCCAAGCTGCCGCGGGTCTATGTTCAGCAAGTGCAGGCCGAGAATTTCGCCGCCAGCGTGGCGCTGACCGGCGATATTCAGGCACGCATTCAGACACCGCTGTCGTTCCGGGTAGGCGGCAAGATCATCGAACGTTACGTCGATGTGGGCGCGCGGGTCAGCGCCCGTCAGGTGTTGGCCCGTCTCGACCCCAAGGATTTGCAGGTCAATGTCGATTCAGCCCAGGCTGCGGTGGTGGCCGAGCAGGCGCGGGTGACCCAGGCCAAGGCTGCGTTCTGGCGTCAGCAGCAGTTGCTGCCCAAAGGCTACACCAGCCAGAGCGAGTTCGATGCTGCCCAGGCGCAATTGCGTGGCAGTGAAAGCGCACTCAAGGCCGCTCAGGCGCAACTGGCCAACGCTCGTGAGCAACTGAGCTACACGGCATTGGTGGCTGATGCGCCAGGGGTGATCACTGCGCGGCAGGCCGAAGTGGGCCAGGTGGTGTCGGCCACCCAGCCAATTTTTGAGCTGGCCGGCGATGGTGGGCGCGACGCGGTGTTCAACGTTTATGAGTCGCTGTTCGTCGAGCCACCGGGCGATCAGCCGGTGCAGGTCAGCCTGCTCGATAACCCGCAGCTCAACGTCATGGGCAAGGTGCGCGAGGTGACGCCAGCGGTCTCGGCGCAGACTGGCACGTTGCAGGTGAAAATCGCGCTGCAGCCGCTGCCTGAGGGCATGAGCCTCGGTTCGGTAGTCAGTGTCGCGCTCAGCCCGCCGGCCCGGCCGCGGGTCGAGTTGCCCTGGGCGGCATTGACCAAGAATATCGGCCAGGACATTGGCCAGCCGGCGGTGTGGGTGGTCGATGAGCAGGGCAAGGCGCACCTGCGCACGGTCAAGGTGGCGCGTTACCTGACCGGCAAGGTCATGATCGATGACGGTTTGCAGCCCGGTGAAAAGGTCGTGACCGCCGGTGGGCAATTGCTGCACCCGGATATCGAGGTGGAAATCGCCGAGCACAAAACCTCAGCCGCCGGAGCACAGCCATGAAGCGCAGTGTCTTGATCCTGACCAGCGCCGTGCTGCTGGCCGCCTGTGGCAACGATGACCCGCCGCCAGAGCCGGTGCGGCCGGTGGTTTGGGTAAAGGCCCAGGCCGAGTCGCAACAGGACTTCGGGCGCTTTGCCGGCAACATTCAAGCGCGTTATCAGAGTGTGCTGGGCTTCCGGGTGCCGGGGCGCATCGCCCAGCGCGCGGTGGATGTCGGCGCCGAGGTCCGCAAGGGCCAGTTGCTGGCACGCCTGGACCCCACCGATCAACAGAACACTTTGCGTAACCGCGAGAGCGATCAGGCCAGGGTCGAGGCGCAGTTCATCAATGCCCAGGCCAATGCCCGCCGTCAGCAGACGCTGTTTGATCGTGGGGTCGGCGCCCAGGCGCAACTGGATATCGCCCTGACTGACCTCAAGACCAGCCGCTCGTCGCTGGACCAGGCCCGTGCGGCGGCGCAGCAGGCCCGCGATCAATTGAGCTACAGCGAACTGCGCAGTGATCATGAGGCGGTGGTGACTGAGTGGAAAGTCGAAGCCGGGCAGGTGGTCAGCGCCGGCCAGGAGGTGGTCACCCTGGCCCGGCCGGATATCAAGGAAGCGGTGATCGACCTGCCGGCCGAACTGCTCGATCAGTTGCCAGCGGACGTGCAGTTCAATGTCGCCAGCCAGCTTGATCCGAGTGTCAGCACCACGGCCAGCCTGCGTGAAGTCGAACCACAGCCGGACGCCTCGACCCGCACCCGCCGGGCACGCCTGACCCTGGCCGAACAGCCGGCGGCGTTGCGCCTGGGCACGGCGATCAGCGTCACCCTGAGCTCGGCAGTGGTCCCGCGCGTACGCCTGCCGCTCAATGCCTTGCAAGAACAGGCGGGCCAGAGCCGGGTATGGGTGGTCGATGCCGCCAGCCAGACCGTCAACCCCAGGCCGGTCACCGTCATCAGCCGCACCGCTGAGAGCTTTTTGCTGAGCGAGGGCGTCAAGCCCGGCGAACAGGTGGTAACCGCAGGTATCAACAGCCTCAAGCCGGGGCAGAACGTCAAAATCGATAAGGACAGCCCGCGATGAAAGGCGGTTTCAATCTCTCCGAGTGGGCCATCAAGCATCAGTCGTTCGTCTGGTACCTGATGTTCGTCGGCCTGCTGATGGGCGTGTTCTCCTACATGAACCTGGGCCGCGAAGAAGACCCGTCGTTCACCATCAAGACCATGGTCATCCAGACCCGCTGGCCCGGCGCTACGGTGGATGAAACGCTCAATCAGGTGACCGATCGGATCGAGAAAAAGCTCGAAGAGCTGGACTCGCTGGATTATGTGAAGAGCTACACCCGGCCGGGTGAGTCCACGATCATGGTGTTTCTGCGTGACACCACCAGTGCCGCGGCGATTCCAGAGATCTGGTATCAGGTGCGCAAAAAAGTCGATGACATTCGCGGCGAGTTTCCGCAGGGCTTGCAAGGGCCGGTGTTCAATGACGAGTTCGGTGATGTCTACGGCTCGATCTACGCCTTTACTGCCGACGGGTTCAGCATGCGTCAGCTGCGCGATTACGTGGAGCAAGTGCGCGCCGAGATTCGTGAGGTCGACGGGCTGGGCAAGGTCGAGATGATCGGCCAGCAGGACGAAGTGATTTATCTGAATTTCTCGACCCGCAAGCTGGCCGCGCTGGGGCTGGATCAGCGCCAGGTGATACAGAGCCTGCAGTCACAGAACGCGGTCACCCCGGCCGGGGTAATCGAAGCCGGTCCCGAGCGGATCTCGGTGCGCACCTCCGGCCAGTTTGCCTCGGAGAAAGACCTGGCGGCGGTCAATCTGCGCCTTAACGATCGTTTCTACCGGCTCAGCGATATTGCTGATATCGAGCGCGGGTTTACCGACCCGCCTGCGCCGCTGTTTCGTTACAACGGCCAGCCGGCCATCGGCCTGGCGATTGCGATGAAAGATGGCGGCAATATCCAGCAATTTGGTCAGGCCCTGCATGCGCGGATGGATCAGGCCACCGCCAACCTGCCGGTGGGGGTCGGGGTGCATAAGGTCTCCGATCAGGCCGAGGTGGTGGACAAGGCGGTGGGCGGCTTTACCAGTGCGCTGTTCGAGGCGGTGATCATCGTCATGGTAGTCAGCTTCGTCAGCCTCGGCATTCGTGCAGGTCTGGTGGTGGCCTGCTCGATCCCGCTGGTGCTGGCCATGGTCTTCGTGTTCATGGAGTACAGCGGCATCACCATGCAGCGCATTTCGCTCGGTGCCCTGATCATCGCCCTGGGCCTGTTGGTGGACGATGCGATGATCACCGTGGAGATGATGGTCACCCGTCTGGAGCAAGGCAAAAGCAAGGAGGAGGCGGCGACCTATGCCTATACCTCGACAGCCTTTCCAATGCTCACCGGCACGCTGGTCACTGTGGCCGGATTCGTGCCGATTGGCCTGAACAACAGTTCCGCCGGCGAGTACACCTTTACCCTGTTTGCAGTCATCGCCGTAGCCATGCTGGTGTCCTGGATCGTCGCGGTGCTGTTCGCGCCGGTGATCGGTGTGCACATTCTCAGCAGCAAGGTGAAAAAGGGCAGTGAAGAGCCTGGGCGGATCGGCCGGGCGTTGAACGCCAGCATGCTGTGGTCGATGCGCCATCGCTGGCTGGCGATCGGCTTTACCATCCTGCTGTTTGCCCTGGCGCTGTTTTCCATGCGCTTTGTCCAGAACCAGTTCTTCCCGGCCTCGGACCGGCCGGAAATCCTCGTTGATCTGAACCTGCCGCAAAGTGCCTCGATCAATGAGACGCGCCAGGTGGTTGATCGCCTGGAAGCAACCCTCAAAGACGACCCGGACATCACCCGCTGGAGCACTTACATCGGCCAGGGCGCGCTGCGCTTCTATCTGCCGCTGGACCAGCAATTGCAAAACCCTTTCTATGCCCAGTTGGTGATTGTCAGCAAGGATCTGGAGGCTCGTGGTGCATTGACCGAGCGCCTGCGTCAGCGCTTGCGTGAAGACTTCGTCGGCATCGGCTCGTTCGTCCAGCCGCTGGAAATGGGCCCGCCGGTGGGGCGGCCGTTGCAGTACCGGATCAGCGGCCCGGATATCGACAAGGTACGCCAGCATGCCATCGAGCTGGCGGCGTTGCTGGATAACAACAGTCATGTGGGTGAGGTGGTGTTCGACTGGAACGAACCGGGCAAGGTGCTGCGCATTGATATCAACCAGGACAAGGCGCGGCAACTGGGCTTGTCGTCCGAGGACGTGGCGTCGGTGATGAACAGCGTGGTCAGCGGTTCGACCATCACGCAGGTGCGGGACGATATTTATCTGCTCAATGTGGTGGGGCGCGCCGAAGATGCCGAGCGCGGTAGCCCTGAAACTTTGCAGAACCTGCAGATCGTCACCCCGCAGGGCACCTCGATCCCGCTACTGGCCTTCGCCACGGTGGGCTATGAACTGGAGCAACCCTTGGTGTGGCGCCGCGACCGCAAACCGACCATCACGGTCAAAGGTGCCGTGCGTGACGAAATCCAGCCCACCGACCTGGTGGCCCAGTTGAAGCCCGCGATAGACAAATTCACCCAAGGCTTGCCCAGCGGCTATAAGGTCGCCACCGGCGGCACGGTTGAAGAGAGCAGCAAGGCGCAAGGGCCGATTGCTCAGGTGTTGCCGCTGATGCTGTTCCTGATGGCGACCTTCCTGATGATCCAGTTGCATAGCGTGCAGAAGATGTTTCTGGTCGCCAGCGTGGCGCCGCTGGGGCTGATTGGCGTGGTACTGGCGCTGGTCCCCACCGGCACGCCGTTGGGCTTTGTCGCGATCCTCGGGGTGCTGGCGCTAGTGGGTATCATCATCCGCAACTCGGTGATTCTGGTGACCCAGATCGATGCTTACGAACGCGCCGGCTACCTGCCGTGGGATGCCGTGGTCGAAGCGACCGAGCACCGCCGTCGTCCAATTCTACTGACGGCGGCGGCGGCCAGCCTGGGCATGATCCCGATTGCCCGTGAGGTGTTCTGGGGCCCGATGGCCTACGCCATGATCGGCGGGATCGTGGTGGCGACCTTGCTGACCCTGCTGTTTCTGCCGGCACTGTATGTCGCGTGGTACCGGATCAAGGAGCCGACTGAGGAGCAACGGCATCAGGCACCGGTGAGGGCGACTTGAGCGATGCCGTCGGCTCAGGCCGCCATGGCCGTTACACAGGCTCGATCCACAGTTCAATCGCCGTAAGGTTCAGGGCCCTGCCGGGATTGAGGACTTCGTTGGAAAAGGTGATGGTCAGGTCGCCGTCCGCAGGTGAAAAACGCAGGGTGGAATCATGCTGCAGCGGGAACAGGACTTCGTTGTTGATGACGATGTCGACTTCTTCTTTGGTGCGGGCGTTTTCCACTTTCACCCTGAGGTAGGTACTGGGGGTTGGGTGGCTGGCCGAGGCCCAGAGTGCATAGTGGATGGTGAAGGGTTGGGCGGTGCCGATGACAACTGTCTGGCTGAGTGCTTCGCGGTTGTACAGTGGCAGAGAGTATTTACCGCCCTGCCAGTAAACCGGCAGCGATTGCGCATTGGTTTGCCAATACTCGGTTGAGGCCAGCCCGTCGTCGTCGGCGAAGTGGCTGTTTTTGATCAGGTTTACTTTATCGTTGGCGCACGGCGTCACCGCCTGGATGGTGGATACGGTCATTGTTTTTATCCTTGAATGATTCGGTGATGTGGCGAGTCGTAGCGGGCTTGGCTCAAGCGCTCAGGTACGTCGCCCAGAGTTTGAAGCCGGTGATATGTACCGCCGTCCTTTTGCCTTGGTCAGGCAGCGGGATCAGGTCGGAGAAAGTGATGCCCAGGTAACCGTCGTTCGAAACGATCGGCTGGACATCTTCATGACTGTACGTTTGCCACTCGGTATTGCGAACCATGGTGATATGGCTCGGGTGGTCAGACGCCGCATAGAAACCGGTGGTGATCGCCGCGCCGTCGTTACCTGAGTCGGCAATGAGTTTTGCAGTGAACTCCCACGTTACGGTGAAGGGCGCGTCTCGTCTTACCGGGATATTCTGTTGCAAGTGGTCGCCGGTTTTCAGCAGTACGCTATACAGGCGGCCTTTGTAATTTGGCAGTTCAGGTGTTTGCGGGTAATAGGTGCTAAACCAGTGTTCGAAGTTCTGGTCGATAAAATAGCCATTCTGGATAAGGTCGTTCACGATCGCTCCCTTGATCGAAGTGTGCATGGATAAAGAGAGGGTCCTTCCTCTCTTGGTGTGCCTTGTCTTCAGGCATGAATGGACGTAATAGAACTTGAGCGCTTTTGTCAAAAGGTTTGACGATCAATTACCCACGTTACATGAATCAACCACGCCGCCACACACTGGCCAGCCAGGGCTGTTGGTCCCTGGGCAGCCCGGCTGGGCGGTAGTAGTGTTCGAGTTCGATAAAACCTGCGTCAATCAGCAGTGCCTGCCAGGCCGACAAGTCGTGATAAGACCCGTAGCGCGGACCGTTCCAGCCTTCCTGGTTCTGGCCACGGGGGTTGGAACTGAACAGCACGCCACCGGGCTTGAGTGTGGCGTGCAGTTGGCGCAGTACGCGGGGCAGTTCCTGACGTGGCACGTGGAAGAGCGAGGCGTTGGCGAAGATGCCGTCGAACCGGTTGGCGGGCAGGTCCAGCGCCAGGAAGTCCTGATGCCATACCTCGCAGCCTGTATCGGTGCGGGCCATTTCAGCAAAGCGCTGGCTGCCATCGAGCCCGGTCGGATGATGACCCAGAGCGCTAAACACCTTCAGGTCCCTGCCCGGGCCGCAACCGAAGTCGAGAATCTGCAAGGGCGCTGATGCATCGAGGTGGCGCAGCAGGGCCTCGATGTTCTGGCTGACGTCATGGTCACGGGTGCCCTCGCGAAAGCTCTCGGCTGATTGGTCATAGTGAGCCAGCGTGTTGCGGGTGATCTGTTGCAGGGTGCCGGAGTCGAGCTTCATCGATGGTATCCAGTGCGGGTATTCAAATTAATACGCTGGCGAGCCGTCACTCAAGCGTCCGGCCAGCATAGGGCACCCAGATTTCCCGTACGGGTGCCCACGACGAATTGTTGCCTACCCGGTCGATGATGCAATAAGTCGCTGGAAGTGTCTGCCCGCCACCGGCCTCGGAAATCAGCGCCGACGGCACCACGAACTCTACGGCGTCGCCGACTTCGTCAGGCTGCAACGGCGGCAGGTCCATGCGCAGGTCACCCCAGCTCAAGGTGATCTCGTCGTGTGGTGCCATGTTCGGATAAGGCTCGATGATCAACGGCAGGCCGTCGTGCAGGTGGCGGCTGTTGAGGCCGCGGCGCTCCACCGAGGCCGGCAGTGCCAGTGGCGCCAGCCCCTGGTTTTCCTCCTGGTCGATGTCCATCAGCGTGCCGCCCGGTGCGTCGAGCTTGACCCACACTTTGCGGCATACCGATGACATGGGTGAACCGCCGACTTTCATGACCCGATAACTGGCCCTGGCCTTGCCGTTGTGCAGGAAGCTTTCCGGTACACGCAGCGCCACAGGCTGGTCGAGATCCTGGCAGGTGAGAATCTTCGACGCGACGTAGCAGTCATTCCAGTACAGCTCGATCAGATCACCGGTGTCCATGTCTGGATAAACCGGCACCTCGATCATCAGACTCGAGGCCTGGCGAATGCCAATGCCATGGCGGCAGGTATGGGGAATGTCCGGAGCGGGGAGTTTAGGCGCAGCCTTCGTGCAGTAGGTATGGCTCATATCCAGATACTCGTGTGTTCAAGTCATAAAGCCAGACAGTGGGTAATGAACGGCAAAGGCGAAGTGCGTTATTCGCCCGCGCTGGCTAATCGATATTCATTGGTTAAGTTGTCTTGAATAAAGGATGAATCCCGGCCGTTGATAATTGGCAGCTGGGTGAAAATTAGTGATTTCAGCTAATTGGCTTTATGGCTTGCTGTCAACAGTGGCTAACTTGCTAAATGCTGTTTTTTAAAGAATCAGAAAGATCCTACAGGAGGCGCGCAGGATTATTACTGGCAGGTTAAGTGGGGTCTGACCTGTTCAGGTAATACTAGGAAGCTGGCACTTTAGTCTGTAGGAGCCGCTTTAGCGGCGAAATCTTCGCGGCTAAAACCATTGCTGCTCGATCAAGCACTTCATTTCTTGTGGGAGCTACCAAGGTAGCTCCCACCGGGGACATGAAGCACTTAACTGAATAGTGTGGCGGTTAAAACGCAGGTGGGGGCAGGATCAAAAACGGCTGCGTTCAAGAAACTGCCGTGTCCGCTCCTGCTGCGGGTTGGCAAACAGTGCCTTGGCTTCGCCCTGTTCGACGATCACGCCCTTGTCGATGAAGATCACCCGGTTGGCAACATCCCGGGCAAAGCTCATCTCGTGGGTGACGATGACCATGGTGCGGTTTTCTTCGGCCAGAGCGCGAATGGTGCTGAGCACCTCGCCGACCAGCTCCGGATCCAGCGCCGAGGTCGGTTCATCGAACAGGATCACCTGCGGCTCCATGGCCAACGCCCGGGCAATCGCTACCCGTTGCTGCTGACCGCCGGACAGCCGCTTGGGGTAGGCGTCTTCCTTGCCGCTCAGGCCAACCTTGGCCAGCAACTGACGGGCCAGGGCAATGGCTTTTTCTTTCGCCACTTTCTTGACCACCACCGGCCCTTCAATGATGTTCTCCAGCGCCGTGCGGTGCGGGAACAGGTTGAAGTTCTGGAACACGAAACCGACCTGTTGCCGCAACTGGCGGATCAGGCCTTGCTGCTGGCTCAACGGCCGGTTGCCATCGATACGGATATCGCCGATCTGCAAGGAGCCGCCCGAAGGTTCTTCGAGCAGATTCAGGCAGCGCAGCAAGGTGGTTTTGCCCGAGCCGCTGGGGCCGATGATCGCCACCACCTCACCGGCCTTGATACGCAGATCAATGCCTTTGAGTACCTCATTGCCCTTGAACTGCTTGGTGAGCCCTTTTATTTCAATCATGGCTCAAGACTCCAGATCATGGCGGTTGACCCGGGCTTCCAGGCGGTTCTGCAGGTGTGAAAGCACAGTGGCCAGCACCCAGTAGATCAGCGCGGCGGCCAGGTACATGGTGAAGATCTCAAAGGTGCGGGCGGTAATCAGTTGCGCCTGGCGGAACAGCTCCGGCACCTGGATGGTGGCGGCCAGCGCGGTGTCCTTGACCAGTGAGATGAAACTGTTGCCCAGGGGCGGCAGAGCGGTACGCGCAGCCTGGGGCAGGATCGCCCGGCGCATGGTCTGCCAGCGGGTCATGCCGATACTGGCTGCCGCTTCCCATTGCCCGCGGTCCACGGCGCCGATCGCCGCACGCAGAATCTCACAGGCGTAGGCCGCCATGTTCAGCGAGAAACCGATCAGCGCGGCCGGCAACGGGTCCAGTTCCACACCCAGTTGCGGCAGGCCGTAATAGATCATGAACAGCTGCACCAGCAGCGGCGTGCCGCGAAAGAACGACACGTAGATGCGGGCGATCCAGCTCACCGGCTTGATGCGCGACAGACGCATCAAGGCCAATGCAAAGCCCAGTATCAGTCCGAAGAACATACCACCCAGGCTGAGTACGATCGTGTAATACGCGCCTTTGAGCAGAAAAGGCGCGGATTCGAGCGCGAGATTCAGGCTCTCTTCAATCATTTAGTCACGTCAGCCCCGAAGTACTTCTCGGACAGCTTGGCCAGGGTGCCGTCAGCGCGCAGTTTATCCAGCGCCTTGTCGATGGCTTCATGCAACTCGGGCTCGCCTTTGCGCAGCGCGACACCGGCTTCCTGACGCGAGAAAGGCTCACCGGCGACTGCCAGGGTGTCTTTGGTCTTGGCGATCAGCTCCAGGGCTGCCAGGCGGTCGACCAGAATGGCGTCGATGCGGCCGACACGCAGGTCCTGGTATTTGGTCGGGTCATCGTCGTAGGTCTTGACCACGGCGCCCGGTACATTGCTCTTGAGCCATTGCTCGTAGTTGGTACCCAGGCCGACGCCGATTTTCTTGCCGACCAGATCCTGGGCGGTCTTGATGCTGCCTTCGTCCTTCTTCTGGGTCAGCGCCTGGATACCGGATACGGTGTAGGGCTTGGAGAAATCGTATTTTTTCTTGCGCTCTTCCGAGATGGTCACCTGATTGACGACTACGTCCAGACGCTTGGATTCCAGTGCGGCGAGGATGCCATCCCACTTGGTTGGCTGGATCTTGGCCTTGACGCCCAACTCTTTGGCCAGCGCCTCGGAGAGCTCGACCTCGAAGCCGCTGAGCTTGCCGTTGTTATCCACAAAACTGAACGGTGGATAAGTGCCTTCCAGGCCCACGTTCAGGGTGCCGCTGTCCTTGATTTTCTGCAGTTGTTCGCCGGCCATGGCCTGGCTGGCCAGACCTGTGCCAAGCGCCAGGCTCAGGGCCGAGAGGAGGAGGGTACGGCGGATAGCGGAAATGTTCATGCAAGCCCCTTGTTTGAATGCGATACAAGACAGGAATCAGACGCTGCCCTGGCTGCCGAAGTGCCGGAAAACACCAGGGTTTTACGGCAGCTTGGCAGTGGAGCATGTCTGTTGGAGCGCGACTATAAGAGGTGTGCCTTATAGTTAAAAATAATTAATTATTGGCTTTATATTCTTTTTTGTTTTTTCACTGCCTGTGCCGCTCTGGCACACGGCATTCAGCTTGCGAACTGGTCAGCATAGGCAAACAGTGCCGGTGCGCCACCGGTATGCAGGAAGATGATCGGGCCATCGTCGAAGCGCTGACGACCGATACCGTCAAGCAGGCCGGCCATAGCCTTGCCAGTGTAAACCGGATCCAGCAGCAGGCCTTCCTGGCTGGCGACCAGTTTGATCGCTGCCAGCGTGCCGGCATTGGGTTCGCCGTAACGAGGAGCGTAGTACTCATCCCACAAGTTGACCTTGAAACGCTCCGGCAAGGCCACGCCAAGCAGTTCGGCGGTGCGTTCAGCCAGCCCCTGAACCTTGGGTAATTGCGCCTCTTCGCTGCGTGACACCGTGACGCCAATCACCGGCAGGTCAGGATGGCTGTCAGCCAAAGCCAGGGCCAGGCCGCTGTGGGTGCCGGCACTGCCAGAGGCGGTGACGACCGCAGCGAAGGTCTCGCCGGTCTGTTCGATTTGCTCGGCCAATTCGAACCCGGCGCGCACATAACCCAGTGCACCGACCGGGCTGGAGCCACCGATAGGCACCAGATAGGGCTTTTTGCCGCTGGCATGCAGGCGCACCGCTAACGCTTGCAGCAGCTCATCGGCGTTGTCGAGGCTCTCTACCAGTTCGACCTTGGCATCGAACAGCTCCAGCAGCAGGCGATTGCCGTTCTTCAGGTAATTGGGGTCTTCGCTGCCGATAGGGTTTTCCAGCAGTGCGACGCAGCCCAGGCCCAGGCGGGCGGCGAGGGCAGCGGTCTGGCGGACATGGTTGGACTGGATGGCGCCGGCGGTGATCAGCGTGTCAGCACCCTTGGCCAGTGCATCGGCGGCCAGGTACTCAAGCTTGCGCACCTTGTTGCCGCCCAGAGCAAGGGTGGTGGTGTCGTCGCGCTTGATATAAAGGTCGCGGCCGACCCAGGCTGACAGGCGTTCGAGCTTTTCCAGAGGTGTCGGGGCGCCGATCAGGTCCAGGCGCTTGAAACGGTCGAGCTGTTTTTTGAGCATGGGGCTATGGGTATCCCTTTGGACATTCTTGAGGGCGTTCATGGCCCGGCGGTATGGCAAGATCAGTGACTATATGCAGACGATTCCTGCACGGCAACAGGCGTGCTCTTATGCCTTGGACGCTTATTTCCTACAGAAATTGATATTTTTTCAACTCTGGCATTTGCCGTAGAGTGGAAGGCGAGGCCGCCACCCAAGGGTGGCTGTCACCCGTGATCAGCAGGAGAGTTCAGCGTGAGCGAGATTCCAAAAGGGACTGCCGAGGGCCGCGTCAGTCACTGGCAGTTGCAGCACATCGTCGGTCAGTTGCGTGAGGCACGGGATGACTGGCGCACCCGTAACCGGCGGGTCAGCGGTGAACATGGCGGTCGTGAACTGCCGTCGCGGGCGGCCATGGGTGAAATCCTCGAAGCCTTGGCCGGTGCACTGTTCCCGATGCGCCTGGGCCCGGTGGACCTGCGTGAAGAGAGCGAAGACTTCTACGTCGGTCATACCCTGGATGTGGCGTTGAATGCCTTGCTGGCGCAAACCCGCCTTGAACTGCGTTATGTGGCCCATCAGCAGGGGCGGAGCGTCGAGGGCATCGACCAGCAGGCACTGCAACTGATTCAGGACTTGGCCCTGGCCCTGCCGGGCATTCGTCGCCTGCTGGACACCGATGTGCTGGCGGCCTATCAGGGTGACCCGGCAGCGCGCAGCGTCGATGAAGTCTTGCTCTGCTATCCGGGTATTCTGGCGATTATCCACCATCGTCTGGCGCACCATCTGTACCGCGCCGGCTTGCCGTTGCTGGCGCGTATCAGTGCTGAAATTGCCCACTCGGCCACCGGCATTGATATCCACCCTGGTGCGCAGATTGGCCCGAGTTTCTTCATCGACCACGGCACCGGTGTGGTGATCGGTGAAACCGCGATTATCGGTGAGCGAGTGCGTATTTATCAGGCAGTGACCCTCGGCGCCAAGCGCTTCCCGGCCGACGAGAACGGTAACCTGCACAAAGGCGAATGCCGCCACCCGATTGTCGAGGACGACGTGGTGATCTACGCCGGCGCGACCATTCTGGGGCGCATCACCATCGGCAAGGGCTCGACCATCGGCGGTAACGTCTGGCTGACCCGCAGCGTCCCGGCCGGCAGCAACCTGACCCAGGCCAACCTGCTGCACAACGACGACGGCACCCAAAAGTAACGGTTTTATGGGGGCACGTAGGAGCTGCCGGGCGGCGATCCGCTTTAGCAGCGAAAAGCTTCGCGGATAAATCCGCTCCTACAAGATTGTTTGTTCTGCCCCGTCGTTACGGAACGATTGGTTTATTTCTCACGTCCTACCCCTGATCCGAGCGAAGTCCTGCGGCAGCGATTGGTCATTTACTGGCCAATCGTGTTTAAATTGAACGTTCAGTCAATTTAGAACGGTGGTTCGCTGCCCGCTCACATCAGGAGGCCAACCCTTGCATTACCCTCGTCTTGTCCCTGTTTTACGGGCTCTGGAGGCGCATCCAGTATGAATGTCTCCCACCCCGCCGCCAGCAGCCAGGTGCGCATGAATGCGCCGGTTTTCTATTTCGCGGCAAGCTTCATTCTGGTGTTCGGCATTGTCGTCATCAGCTTTCCCGAAGCCGCCGGCCAATGGCTGCTTGCAGCGCAGAACTGGGCGGCCAATACGGTCGGCTGGTACTACATGCTGGTCATGACGCTGTATCTGGTCTTCGTGGTGGTCACCGCCTTATCCGGCTACGGCCGGATCAAACTCGGTGCCGACCACGACGAACCCGAATTCAGCTACCTGTCCTGGGCCGGCATGCTGTTCGCCGCCGGGATCAGCATCACGCTGTTTTTCTTTTGCGTTTCCGAACCGCTTACCCACATGTTGCAGCCGCCGCAAGGCGAAGCCGGTACCGCTGACGCGGCGCGCCAGGGCATGCAGTTGCTATTTTTGCACTGGGGCTTGCATGGCTGGGGCGTGTTCGCCTTTGTCGGCATGGCACTGGCTTACTTCGCTTATCGGCACAACCTGCCGCTGGCCTTGCGCTCGGCGTTGTATCCGCTGATCGGCAAGCGCATCAACGGCCCGATCGGCTACGCCGTCGACGGCTTCGGCATCATCGCCACCATCTTCGGTCTGGGCGCCGACATGGGCTTTGGCGTGCTGCATCTGAACTCCGGTCTGGATTATCTGTTTGGCGTGGCCCATACCCATTGGGTTCAGGTCATGTTGATTAGCGCAATGATGGGCGCGGCCATTCTGGTCGCGGTATCCGGGGTAGAGAAGGGCGTGCGGGTCATGTCCGACATCAACATGCTGCTGGCCTGCGCGCTGTTGCTGTTCGTGCTGTTCGCAGGTCCCACCCAGCACTTGCTCAATACCCTGGTGCAGAACGTCGGTGATTATCTGGGCGCCTTGCCGGTCAAGAGTTTCGACGTCTATGCCTACCAGCAGGCTGATGGCTGGCTGGGTGGCTGGACCGTGTTCTACTGGGCCTGGTGGATTGCCTGGGCGCCGTTCGTGGGTCTGTTCATTGCACGGATTTCCCGCGGCCGCACCATTCGTGAATTCGTCTTCGGCGTACTGTTCATCCCGTTGGGTTTCACCCTGGCGTGGATGTCGATCTTCGGTAACAGCGCCATCCATCAGGTGCTGGAATACGGCATGACTGCGCTCGGCCAGTCGGCCATCGACGACCCGTCGATGACCCTGTACCTGCTGCTGGAAACTTACCCCTGGAGCAAAACGGTGATCGCCGTGACGGTGTTCATCAGCTTCGTGTTCTTTGTCACCTCGGCAGACTCCGGCACTGTGGTGCTCTCTACCCTGTCGGCCAAAGGCGGCAGCGCCGACGAAGACGGCCCGAAGTGGCTGCGGGTGTTCTGGGGGGCGGCTACTGCGCTGATCACCAGCGGCCTGCTGTTTTCCGGCAGCATCGATGCGCTGAAATCGGCGGTGGTGCTCACCTCGTTGCCGTTCTCGCTGATTCTGTTGCTGATGATGTGGGGGCTGCATAAGGCCTTCTACCTGGAGTCGCAGCGTCAGTTGGCCCAGCTCTACTCGCTGGCACCGGCTTCGGGCGCGCGCCGTGGCGGCTGGCGCCAGCGCTTGAGCCAAGCGGTGCATTACCCGTCACGCGATGAGGTATACCGTTTTCTCGATCAGGTGGTACGACCGGCGATTGACGAGGTTACCGCTGTTTTCGTCGAAAAAGGCCTGAGCGTGACTCAGGTGCCCGACCCGGCCAATGACCTGGTGACGCTGGAAATCGGCCATGGTGAAGAGCGGCCGTTTATCTATCAGGTACAGATGAAGGGTTTCTTCACGCCATCGTTCGCCCGTGGCGGGATGGGCTCCAAGCAACTCAATAACCGCCGCTACTACCGCGCCGAGGTGCATCTGAGCGAGGGCAGTCAGGATTACGATCTGGTGGGCTACACCAAAGAGCAGGTCATCAATGACGTGCTCGACCAGTACGAGCGGCATATGCAGTTCCTGCATCTGGTGCGCTAGCTCTTGAGCGTCTGGCCATGCCTTTGCCCTGGGGCATGGCCAGACTCAGCCCTATGGACCTGATTGCTGGCGCCAGCAAAATATTGCTTGTGAGTTTTGTCCGCTGGTGGCAAATTCCCATCGCCAAAACCTTGGCGTCATCAAGGTGGCGCTTGTGCCGTTGCCTGGTAACGGCTACCAGCCGCTTTGCAGGCAGTCAGGCTGCCGATCCGACGAGCCGCAGGAACCGGATGGACAGAACCCGGTCCTATTTACCCTGCAAATGAAAGTTTCATCTTCGATTTGTGGAAGAGGGCCGATTTGCGGGCCTCAACGCTGGCATGCGCAGGGACTTTTCTTTATCGTGTGCGCCCCGTAAAACTTGTTCGAGTATTCAGAATGTTGGAAGCGTCTCTCAGTCAGTTGGAACAACTTGTCAGTGATCTGGTTCAGCAGAACCAGCAACTGCAAGACACCAATACCCAACTGCGTACCGAACTGGCGCAGGCCAGGGAAGAAAACGACAGCCTGCAACTGAGCCTGCTGGAGCATGAGGAGAAGCAGGGCAGCACCGCTGCGCGCATCCAGGCTCTGGTTGACCGCGCTACCAGCGCCAGTGCCGTGAACGCATGAGCCAAGACAACGGCGTGACCGTGCTCTCGATCCTGGGCAATGACTACTCGGTCAAGGCCCCGGCGGGAGAGGAGCAGACTCTGCTGCAGGCCGCCGCGATGCTCAATACCTCGCTGGCCGAGACCAAGCGTTCCTATCCGACGCTGATCGGCGACCGCTTGCTGGTATTGGCAGCCCTTAACCTGTGTTCCCGGCACATCCAGCTCGAAAAGCAGCACAAGGCCGAGCTTGCGCGCTATCAGGAACAGGTCGAGGCCACTGTGCACACGATTTCCCGGACGCTCGCGCAGAGCTGATCCGGGAGCGTGGCAGCAGGCTCAAGCAGCCTGCATCACCCGGCGGATGTCCGCCGCCAGTTGGCGAACGCGATCCTGCTCGGTGTCCCACGAGCACATGAAGCGTGCGCCGCCTTTGCCGATGAAGGTATAGAAGCGCCAGCCCAGACCGGTCAGTGCGGCAATCGCCGGCTCAGAGAGCTGCAGGAATACGCCGTTGGCCTGCACCGGGAACATCAGTTCGACCCCAGGTACATCCTTGACCAGTTCCGCCAGTAACTGCGCGCACTGGTTCGCGTGCGCGGCGTGGCGCAACCAGGCGTCGTTTTCCAGCAGCCCGACCCACGGCGCCGAAAGATAGCGCATTTTCGACGCCAGTTGCCCCGCCTGCTTGCAACGGTAGTCAAAGTCTTCTGCCAGCTCGCGGTTGAAAAACAGAATCGCCTCACCGACCGCCATGCCGTTTTTGGTGCCGCCAAAACACAGCACATCCACGCCTGCTTTCCAGGTCAGCTCCGCCGGCGTGCAGCCCAGATGCGCGCAGGCGTTGGAGAAGCGTGCGCCATCCATATGCAGGTGCAGGTTGAGTTCTTTGCAGGTGGCGCTGATCGCCTTGAGCTCTTCGGGTTGATAGACCGTGCCGATTTCCGTGGCCTGGGTAATGGTCACCACGCGTGGCTTGGGGTAGTGGATATCCTGGCGCTTGAGGGCGATCTCGCGGATGGCCTCAGGGGTCAGCTTGCCCGCGGTAGTCGGGGCGACCAGCAATTTCGAGCCATTGGAGAAAAACTCCGGTGCGCCGCATTCGTCTGTCTCAACGTGGGCGGTTTCCGAACAAATCACGCTGTGGTAACTCTGGCACAGTGCCGAGAGCGCCAGGGAGTTGGCTGCGGTGCCGTTGAAGGCGAAGAACACTTCGCAGTCGGTTTCGAACAGACGGCGGAAACCATCGGCGGCGCGTGCCGTCCATTGATCGTCGCCATAAGCGCGTTGATGTCCCTGGTTCGCCTGTTCCATGGCTGCCCAGGCTTCAGGGCAGATACCGGAATAGTTGTCACTGGCGAACTGTTGGCTCTGGTCGGTCATGGCGGTTCCTTATTATGCGAAGGTGCTGTGTTGGCCTGCCTTTTGAGCGGGCCGGGCACCTGTTTTCATGGATGGTCATACATTAGAGAGACTCATGGATCTTTCCAACCCGCCATTTCTGCCCAAACGAGACCGCGCGCTGGATTTGCTCAAATGGCTGGCGATGTTGAGCATGTTGCTCGACCATTTGCGCTACGTGGGGCTGGCGCTGGATGTGCTTTACGTACCGGGGCGGCTGGCGTTTGCCTGGTTCTGCCTGGCCATTGCGGCCAATCTGGCGCGGCGCAGCGCCGCCGAAATCGGTCCGCGGGTGCGCTGGCGTTATTTGGGCTGGATGGTTGCCTTCAGCGCACTGTCCGAACTGCCGTACCGGCTGTTCATGCCCGACGCCCAGACCCTTAACGTCATGCCGACCCTGTTGCTGGGGCTGTTGGTTGCCCAGGGCTGGCGCCAGCGTATGGTTGCGACCCGCTCGATGGCTTTCGCTGCTGTACTGCTGGGGGCGTTGTTGCAGCAACACCTGATGTTCGGCTTCGCCGGGGTGATGCTGCCGCTGGTGATGCTGATGGTCTTGCAGCGGCCCAAATGGCTGGCGCTGTTTCCGGCCGTACTGTGCGTGATCGCCAACGCCTGGCAAGACATGCTTGCCGGGATCGGCTGGGGTGATCCGGTATCGATCGGTGCCTTGCTGGTATGCCTGTTGGCGCCATTGGCGGGGCTGGCCGTGCTGGGCAGCAAGCCCGGCTTCAAGGTCTGGCCGATGCGTCGTTGGGCTTATGCCATCTACCCGGCGCACTTTGTGCTGTTGTGGGGGATACGCCAGATACTTGAGTAAGGATCACGGTTAAAGACAATACTGTTCGGATAACCGCCGCATGCCTTTGTAGGAGCGACCTTGGTCGCGAAGAGGCCGGTAAAGTCACAGCAGATGTAGTGTTTTCACTGGCCTCTTCGCGAGCAGAGCTCGCTCCCACCGGGGCACACAGTACCTAAGTGAACAGTATTGCGGTTAAAGACAATACTGTTCAGATAAGCACTGCATGCCTTTGTAGGAGCGACCTTGGTCGCGAAGAGGCCGGTAAAGTCAAAGCATCTGCTGCGAATGTACCGCCGTCTTCGCGAGCAACCGGAACGCCGGCCGGCTGCTCCTACCGGGGCATACAGTACCTAAGTGGGCAGTATTACTTTAAAGAGTCTCCGGGCTGCCATCGCTCAGCAGAAAATTCCCCGGCCCGCTGTTATCCAGCGTCGGGACTTGGGCTTCGTCTTTGAGGTCCACCCCCGACAACTGCCGCCGGCACGCCTCGCGCATCAGGTACATCAGGCGGAAGGCGGCCATGCCGTAGCTCAGGCCTTCGAGCCGGACATTGGAGATGCAGTTGCGGTAAGCGTCGTTCAGGCCGACCTTCGGCCCCCAGGTGAAGTACAGCCCCAGGCTGTCCGGTGAGCTGAGCCCCGGTCGTTCGCCGATCAGAATCACGCTCATCTTCGCGCCCAGGCGTTGGCCCACTTCGTCGGCCACTGCGACCCGGCCCTGTTGCACCAGCGTGATGGGCGCCAGCGACCAGCCTTCCTCCCGCACTGTCTCCAACAGGCGTTCAAGAAATGGCAGGCTATGGCGTTGCACAGCCAGGGACGACAAACCATCGGCGATCACGATCGCCAGGTCATAGCCTGTGCCTTGTTGCGCGGCATATTCGTCCAGCACGGCAGCCGACTCTTCGTTCAGGCGCCGCCCCAGGTCCGGGCGCTGCAGGTAGGTGTGGCGGTCGGCGGCGGCGCTGTGCACCAGCAGAGTTTCGAGCTGGCGTTGTTGCAGTTCGGCGCTCAGCCCGGCGTGATCGAAAGGCAGATGCACCGCGTCACGGGCCTGGGCGTGGGCGAACTGGAAGTCCAGTTGCGCGGCAGTGGGCAGGCTGGTGCCGGCCCGGCCCAGGGCAATGCGCGCCGGGGTCAACTGGCGCAGTTGCTGCCAGGGATTGGCAGTGGCGGGGGATTTATCAGACATGGCGACCTCTCAAGCCAGTTGTGCCAGGGCCTGGCGAAACGCTGGCGGCAGTTCGTCGCCCATGCGCAATTGTCCGCCCTGTTGCTGGAAGATACCCATGCGCGCCAGCCACGCCTCGAACTCCGGCGCGGCGTGCAGGCCCAGCACTTTGCGTGCATACAACGCATCGTGGAACGAGGTGGTCTGGTAGTTGAGCATCACGTCATCAGAGCCTGGAATCCCCATGATGAAGTTGATGCCCGCTGCGCCCAGCAGGGTCAGCAGCACGTCCATATCGTCCTGATCGGCCTCGGCATGGTTGGTGTAGCAGATGTCACAGCCCATGGGCACGCCCAGCAGCTTGCCGCAGAAGTGGTCTTCCAGCCCGGCGCGGATGATCTGCTTGCCGTTGTACAGGTACTCCGGGCCGATGAAGCCGACCACGGTGTTGACCAGAAACGGATTGAAATGCCGCGCCACACCATAGGCGCGGGTCTCGCAGGTCTGCTGGTCGACGCCGTGGTGGGCGTTGGCCGACAACGCACTGCCCTGGCCGGTTTCGAAGTACATCAGGTTGTTGCCCAGAGTGCCGCGCTTGAGGCTCAAGCCGGCCTCGTAGCCTTCCTGGAGAATCTTCAGGCTGACCCCGAAGCTGGCGTTGGCCGCCTCGGTGCCGGCGATGGACTGGAACACCAGGTCCAGCGGCGCGCCGCGCTCGATGGCGGCGATCGAGCTGGTGACGTGGGTCAGCACGCAAGACTGGGTGGGAATCTGGTAGCGCTGGATGATTGCGTCGAGCATCTCCAGCAAGGTGCAGATCGAGCTCATGCTGTCGGTGGCCGGGTTGATGCCAATCATGGCGTCGCCGTTGCCGTACAGCAGGCCGTCGACGATGCTCGCGGCAATGCCGGCCGGATCGTCGGTGGGGTGGTTGGGCTGCAGGCGGGTAGACATCCGGCCGCGCAGGCCCTGGGTGTTGCGAAAGCGGGTTTCGACACGGGTTTTTTGCGCGACCAGCACCAGGTCCTGGATGCGCATGATCTTCGACACCGCAGCGGCCATTTCCGGAGTCAGGCCCGGCGCCAGGGCTTTGAGGCTGGTTTCGTTAGCCTGTTCGCTGAGCAGCCAGTCGCGCAGCCCGCCAACGGTCAGATGGCTGACCGGGGCAAAGGCCAACGCGTCGTGGCTGTCGATGATCAGCCGGGTCACTTCGTCGCGCTCGTAAGGGATCACCACTTCCTGCAAGAAGTGCTTGAGTGGCACATCGGCCAGGGCCATCTGCGCTGCGGCGCGTTCGGCGTCATTCTGCGCCGCGACTTCAGCCAGATAGTCTCCGGAACGGGCCGGGCTGGCCTTGGCCAGCAGCTCGCGCAGGCTGTCGAAGTGCCAGGTCATGTGGGCGATGGTGTGGGTAAATCCGGCCATGAATCATTTCTCCTGTGGCGGCCGCTTTTCAGCGGCCGCTGCAAGGGGTTAACGCAGTGACTGTTCGGCCGCCTGAATCGCCGCGAACTCTTCTTCCGGGGTGCCTGACACCAGATGGTGGCGGCTGTACAGGGCGAAGTAGGCAATCAACAGAGCGTAGATGACGGCCGCGCCGATCACGACCCGTGGATCAACCAGGAAGCCCGCCACCAGCGCCACTGCTGCCAGCACCAGAGCCACGCCCGAAGTCAGTATGCCGCCAGGGGTACGGTACGGCCGCGGCATGTCAGGACGGCGAACGCGCAAGGTGATGTGGGCGGCCATCATCAGTACATACGACAGCGTGGCGCCGAAAACCGCGACCAGAATCAGCAGGTCGCCCTGGCCGCTCAGCGACAGGCCAAAACCGATGATGCCCGGTACGATCAGGGCCATGACCGGCGCTTTGTTGCGGTTGGTCAGCGACAGCCCGCGTGGCAGGTAGCCTGCACGAGACAAGGCAAAGATCTGCCGCGAGTAGGCATAGATGATCGAGAAGAAGCTGGCGATCAGACCGGCCAGGCCGACCAGGTTGACGAACTGGCTCATCCAGGTCGAGCCGCCATAGACCTTGACCAGCGATTCGACCAGCGGGTTGCCGGAGGCCACCAGCGCCTGGGCGCCGGCTGCGCCAGGGCCGACCAGCAGGATCAACCCGGCGAAGGCCAGCAGCACCAGCATGGCGCCGATCAGTCCGCGCGGCAGATCACGCTTGGGATCCTTGGTTTCTTCGGCGGCCAGTGGCACCCCTTCTACCGCCAGGAAGAACCAGATGGCATAGGGCAGGGCGGCCCAGATACCGATATAGCCGAACGGCAGGAAGCTGCTCGCGCCCTTGGCCTCGGTGGCCGGAATGTCGAACAGGTTGGCGAGCTGGAAGTGCGGGACCATTGCGATGATGTACACCGCCAGGGCGATGGCCGCCACGGCGGTGATGGCGAACATCAGCTTCAGGGCTTCACCGGCACCGAGAATGTGAATGCCGATGAACACCACATAGAACACCAGGTAGATCACCCAGCCGCCGATGCCGAACAGCGACTCGCAATAAGCGCCGATAAAGCAGGCAATGGCGGCCGGGGCGATGGCGTACTCGATGAGGATTGCAGTGCCGGTCAGAAACCCGCCCCAAGGGCCGAATGCCGTGCGGGTAAAACCGTAGCCGCCACCGGCGGTGGGGATCATCGAGGACAACTCGGCCAGCGAGAAGCACATGCACAGGTACATGGTCGCCATCAGCAAGGTGGCGATGAACATACCGCCCCAGCCCCCCTGGGCCAGGCCGAAGTTCCAGCCGGCATAGTCGCCGGAAATCACATAGGCAACGCCCAGGCCGATCAGCAGCACCCAGCCGGCCGCACCTTGCTTGAGCTGGCGGTTGGCGAAATAGTCGGCACTGACGGCTTCGGTTTCCACACCGCCGTGCGAGGGCGGTGTGGAGAGGGTTTCTTTGGACATGTCAGAACTCCTTCACGCACCCGCCGCCCGGCGGCGGGGCGTTGTCGTGTTGGGCTTGTGGCAGATCAAAAGAACCCCAGCGGGTTGATGTCGTAGCTGATCAGCAGGTTTTTGGTCTGCTGGTAGTGGTCGAGCATCATCTTGTGGGTTTCACGCCCGACCCCGGACTTTTTATAGCCGCCAAATGCAGCATGCGCCGGGTACAGGTGATAGCAGTTGGTCCACACGCGGCCGGCCTTGATGCCCCGGCCCATGCGGTAGGCGCGATTGATATCGCGGGTCCAGACCCCGGCGCCGAGACCGAACTCGGTGTCGTTGGCAAGCGCCAGGGCTTCGGCTTCGTCCTTGAAGGTGGTCACGCCGACCACCGGGCCGAAAATCTCTTCCTGGAACACGCGCATGCTGTTGCTGCCCTTGAGCAGGGTCGGCTGGATGTAATAACCGCTGGCCAGGTCACCCTCCAGCTTCTCGACCGCGCCGCCTGCGAGCAGCTCGGCACCTTCCTGTTGGGCGATGTCCAGATAGCCAAGGATCTTGTCGTACTGTTGCTGCGAGGCCTGGGCGCCGACCATGGTGTCGGTGTCCAGCGGGTTGCCGCGCTTGATGGCTTTGATCTTCTTCAGCACCTGTTCCATGAACGGTTCGAAGATCGACTCCTGCACCAGGGCGCGGGAAGGGCAGGTACAGACTTCGCCCTGATTGAAGAACGCCAGCACCAGGCCTTCGGCGGCTTTTTCGATGAACGCAGGCTCTGCATTCATGATGTCTTCGAAGAAGATGTTCGGCGACTTGCCGCCCAGCTCCACGGTGCTCGGGATGATATTGGTGGCCGCGCATTTCATGATGTGCGAGCCCACCGGAGTCGAACCGGTGAAGGCGATCTTGGCGATGCGGGTGCTGGTGGCCAGGGCTTCGCCGGCTTCCCGGCCATAGCCCTGAACGATATTCAGCACACCCGGCGGCAGCAGGTCACCGACCAGTTCGGCGAACACGGTGATCGACAACGGGGTTTGTTCGGCCGGTTTGAGCACCACGCAATTGCCTGCGGCCAACGCCGGGGCGAGTTTCCAGGCGGCCATCAGCAGCGGGAAGTTCCACGGGATGATCTGGCCGACCACGCCCAGCGGTTCATGGAAATGGTAGGCGGCGGTGTGCTCGTTGATTTCGGCGCTGCTGCCTTCCTGGGCGCGGATGCAGCCGGCGAAGTAGCGAAAGTGGTCAGCGGCCAGCGGCACATCGGCATTGAGGGTTTCGCGCACCGCCTTGCCGTTGTCCCAGGTCTCGGCCACGGCCAGTTGTTCAAGGTTGGCCTCGATGCGGTCGGCGATCTTGAGCAGGATCAGCGAGCGGTCCTGTACCGAGGTCTTGCCCCAGGCTTGGGCTGCGGCGTGGGCGGCATCCAGCGCCTTGTTGATATCGGCGCTGTCGGAGCGTGGAAACTCACCAATCAGCGAGCCGTCTACCGGGCTGGTGTTGCTGAAGTACTGGCCGCCCAATGGCGCGGTGAATTCACCACCAATGTAATTGGCATAGCGCGGCTTGAGCGTGATAACGGCGCCTGGTGTACCGGGTTTGGCGTAGATCATGCGAATTCTCCGATGCGGCTTTTTGTTGTTGTACGAACGGGCAGTTCAGACAGGTCTGGGCCAATCATGAGTCGCTTTCATGTTCTCGACTTGACCTTGAGCTTGGCTGGCTGTCGTCCAGGGTCAAGTTTTCAGGGTATGCGTCGGCGGTGTCGTGCAGAGTCAAATCGGCTGCGCGGTTCGGGTGCGGTTGTTTCCTGATGACCCGTTTTGGGGCGTTCGTTTCTGCAAGTAACCCGAGCAAATGTTGAAAACGCCGTTTTAGAGCGGTTTTAGCCGCGAACAGATGGCGGCGTGGTTCTTGCTTTCTGAAATGAATTGTCACGAAGGAGGCGATGATGGGATCTATCCTCAGCCAGCCCGATCATCCGGCAGCAATGACATTGCTCAGCGGCGGGCAGGGCAACGCTGGCGTGCTGGCTGCGGCCGCCAGCGGCTTGTGCAGCTTTATCGAAAAGCACGGCGGTGACCCGGATCGGATCCTCGGTATGTCGGGTATCGACCCTGAAGCACTGAGCCATCCAACCCTGAGCCTGGCGCTGCCCAATTATTGCCAGGTGCTGGAAGAGGCATCACGCCAGTCTGGCTGCGATAACTTCGGCCTGTACTACGGCCAGCAATTCAAACCCCAGGCGCTTGGGCTGCTGGGGTATATCGGGCTGTGCTCGGCTACGGTCGAGCAGGCGCTGATCAACTTTGCCCGGGCCTTTCCGCTGCACCAGCGCAACAGCCTGATTCGTCTGGTGGACGAGGGCGAGTGCTACCGCTTCGATTATCAAGTGCGCCACGGCGCGATTCTGTGCCGCCGCCAGGACGCCGAATTGACCTTGGGCATGGCGCTGAATCTGGTTCGCCATGTAATGGGCAATCAGTGGGCGCCGCGTGCCGTGCATTTCGAGCACCCGCGCCCTGAGCACTGGCACGAGCACTGTAAGGTGTTCGATGCGCCGGTGTACTTCGAGCAGCCTTGCAACTCGCTGGTAATCCCCAAGCGCGGCCTGCAGCGGGCCATGCCTCAGGGTGATCCGGTGTTGCTGCTGGTCATGCAGGACTCGCTTAACCAGCTCAGCCGCCTGAGCCTGCGCGGCGAGCTGGAGGTTGCCGACGACGTACGCGAGCGCGTTCGCCAGCAGTTGCTGATTGGTGAGCCGGTGCTCGATGATGTCGCCGAGCAGATGGGCATGACCAGTTGGTCGCTGCAAAGGCGGCTGCGCGAACAGAATCTGAGTTTCTCGAGCGTGGTCGACACACTGCGCCGTGAACTGGCCACCCATTACCTGAGCCAGCATCAGTTGCCGATCTCCGACCTGGCGCCGCTGCTCGGTTATTCAGAAACCAGCGCTTTCTCCCGCGCTTTCCGTCGCTGGTTCGGCGTCAGCCCGCGCCAATGGCGCCGCGATGGCCTGTAGGAGCGGCTTTAGCCGCGAAGGCTTCCCGGCTAAAGCGGATCGCCGCCCGGCCGCTCCTGCGGGCAATAACATCAGTCATTCCGACTTGCGCTGAACCGATCCATCGGCCAGATAGCCATCGCCTACCGTTCATCGCCAGCAGATGGCCAGTTGTCATTGCTTAATATCGTCCTAATCTCTTATCGCTGATGCTCTGTTGTGCCCGGTTTGCAGGCCCTCTGCGAACCGGCGGGTTATCCCATGGTCTGAATCGCACGGTGAAAAGACCGGTGGATTGATCGTGTTTATCGATTCATCAGAGCAATTTTTTGCGCTTTTTTTCGATAGATAAATCGCTAGTCTGATCACACGTCTTACAGGGTATTAGGCAATGCAGCTACGTAATTCATCTTCTCGATACGGTCTGGTCAGCCGGGTGCTGCACTGGGGTGTGGCGCTGACGGTGTTCGGCCTGTTTGGCCTGGGGCTGTGGATGATGGGGCTGGATTACTACGACAGCTGGCGCAAGGCCGGGCCTGACCTGCACAAGAGCATCGGTCTGGTCCTGTTCGCCGCCATGCTGGTTCGGGTGATCTGGCGTTTTGTCAGCCCGCCGCCGCCACCACTGACCAGCTACAGTAGGTTGACCCGCATTGGCGCGGCGTTCGGCCATCTGTTTTTGTATGTCGCGTTGTTTGCGGTAATGACCGCCGGCTACCTGATCTCCACCGCCGACGGTGTGGGCATTCCGGTATTCGGCCTGTTTGAAGTACCAGCACTGATCAGCGGACTGCCGCAGCAGGCTGAAACGGCAGGACAGATCCACTTTTACCTGGCCTGGGCCATCGAGATCTTCGCGGTGCTTCATGGCCTGGCTGCTTTGAAACACCACTTCATTGATCGTGATGTGACCCTCAAGCGTATGCTGGGTCGTAATTGATAGTTCAACCAAAAAGGGAATACAGCATGTTGAAGAAGTCTCTCGCCGCTCTGGCCCTGGGTACCGCACTGTTCACCGCTGGCCAGGCCATGGCCGCTGATTACAAGATCGACAAGGAAGGCCAGCACGCCTTCGTCAACTTCAAGATCAGCCACCTGGGCTACAGCTACATCTACGGTACGTTCAAGGACTTCGATGGCGAGTTCAGTTTTGATGCTGCCAAGCCGGAAGCGAGCAAGATCTCGGTCGATCTGAAAACCGCCAGCCTGTTCACCAACCATGCCGAGCGTGACAAGCACATCCTCAGCAAGGATTTCCTGGATGCCGGCAAATACCCGGAAGCCAAGTTCGTTTCGACCAGCGTTAAATCCACTGGCGAGAAGACTGCTGACGTGACGGGCGACCTGACTCTGCACGGCGTCACCAAGCCGATCGTGATCAAGGCAACCTTCAACGGCGAAGGCAAGGATCCATGGGGCGGCTACCGCGCAGGCTTCAACGGCACCTCGACGCTGAACCTGAACGACTTCGGCATCAAAGGCCCAGGCCCGAGCTCTCAGACTCTGGATCTGGACATCACTGTTGAAGGTGTACAGAAGAAGTAATTCGCCGCGCCCCCAACACCATGGGTCCACCCGCAAGCCAGGGAGAGCAGACAAAAACACGCCGACCCTGGGGTCGTCGTTTTTGCATCCGGCGCTCAGTCTTCGCGGTTGCGAGTCAGCAGCGCGGGTTTTTCACCGCGTGGGCGGCTTGGCAACTGATCGAGCATTTCTGGCGTCGGGAAGCGATCAATCTTCGACTCCTTGTGCATGATCTTGGGTTGCGGGGGCTGACGCTCCTGGGGACGCACGGCAGGCTCTTCGCGCAGTGGGCGACGATCACGGGACTGGCCGCGTGGCGCACCACTGCGTGCTGCACCGCCGCCAGTGCGCTTGCCCTGGCCTGAACCGCCATTGGCGTTGCGTGCCCCGCCATTACTGCGCGGCTGAGCCGGGCCTTGACCATGCGGGCGAGCAGCACCGTTGCTGGCACCCTGACCGGCCGGGCGACGGCCACGACCCTGGCCAGGCTTACCCTGGTAAGGGCTGACGTAGTCGGCGCGGTTGCCAAAGTTGTCTACATCGTCATCGAGAAACTCTTCCGGATCACGGTTGGCCGGCGGACGTGGCGGTGTGCTGGCGCGTTGTGGCTGTTGCTCACGGCCACCACCGTCACGGCCAGTGCCTTCGCGAGGCTTTTTCTCGCGTGGCTTGCGGGCCGGACGCTCACCGGCCGGCGCCGCTGCGCTGTCTTTGGCCTTGTCTTTCTCGCGGCCTTTGTCCTTGCCTTTGTCACGACGGCCGCCGCTGCCCTTCTCGGACTTCTCGCCGCCTTCGCCGCGAGCATTGCGCGGGTTACGTGGCTGGCGCGGCTCGCGCACTTCCGGCTTCTCGGCCTCTACGGCGTTGATGTCGAAACCTTGCAGGTCACCGTCAGGGATCTTCTGCCGGGTCATGCGCTCGATGCTCTTGAGCAGCTTCTCTTCGTCTGGCGCCACCAGCGAGATCGCCTCACCGGTGCGGCCCGCACGGCCGGTGCGGCCGATACGGTGCACGTAGTCTTCGTCGACGTTGGGCAGTTCGAAGTTGACCACATGTGGCAACTGGTCGATGTCCAGGCCGCGGGCGGCGATATCGGTGGCAACCATGATCCGTACTTCGCCGGCCTTGAAGTCGGCCAGGGCTTTGGTACGGGCGTTCTGGCTCTTGTTGCCGTGAATTGGCACAGCGCTCAGACCGTGTTTGGTCAGGTACTCGGCCAGACGGTTGGCGCCGTGCTTGGTGCGGGTGAACACCAGCACCTGCTCCCAGGCACCCTGAGTGATCAGGTGGGCCAGCAGCGCACGCTTGTGGCTCGATGGCAGGCGGAAGACGCGCTGCTCGATGCGCTCGACCGTGGTGTTCGGCGGAGTGACTTCGATGCGCTCCGGGTCGTGCAGCAACTTGCCGGCCAGCGACACGATGTCATTGGAGAAGGTCGCCGAGAACAGCAGGTTCTGGCGCTTGGCCGGCAGACGGGCCAAGACCTTCTTGACGTCATGGACGAAGCCCATGTCGAGCATGCGGTCGGCTTCGTCGAGGACCAGGATTTCAACGTGGGACAGGTCGACGCTGCCTTGGCCGGCCAGGTCGAGCAGGCGGCCCGGGCAGGCGACCAGCACGTCAACGCCCTTGGCCAGGGCCTGGACCTGCGGGTTCATGCCTACGCCGCCGAAAATGCAGGCGCTGACGAACTTCAGGTCGCGGGCATACAGCTTGAAGCTGTCATGCACCTGGGCGGCCAGTTCGCGGGTCGGGGTCAGGACCAGTACGCGCGGCTGGCGCGGGCCATGACGCTGGGATTTGTCCGGATGACCGTTGGGGAACAGCCGCTCCAGGATCGGGAGGGCGAAACCACCGGTCTTACCAGTACCTGTCTGGGCGGCGACCATCAGATCGCGGCCTTGCAACACGGCGGGAATCGCCCGCTGTTGCACGGGAGTAGGCTGGGTGTAGCCCGCCGCTTCGACAGCGCGGACTAGAGCCTCGGAGAGACCGAGGGAAGCAAAGGACATGAGAAATCCTGTTCTGGTTTGGAGCTTGTGCTCTGGAATGATCATGCCTGGCGGAATGGCGTTCAGGCTGCCTGAACCTGCAGCGTATGTGTGCTGTAGATTTTCAGGAGCTTGTCGGGACGCGATCCCGTCCGGTGCTGCGGGGTCAGAAATCCATCTCGTGACTGCATCGGCGCGATCGAGATGCCTATTGCAAGACCCAGCGTCCGGGCGTAAGCCTGGCGGGAAGGCCGGAGTATATCAGAATCGGTGTTCTGCACGGCTGTCCGGCTGTATGACGGTTTTTATCAGGAGAACGGCCCCGAAGCAATGCCTCAGGGCCATCAAAGGCTGTCGACGTTCCGAACGGTCGTCGCGCAGCGCTTTCAGCGAGGCAGCTTCAGATTGTTCCAAATCGCCAGACTCGGTTCTGCCTGATTCAGCGTGTAGAAGTGCAACCCAGGTGCGCCGCCCTGCAGCAGGCGTTCGCTCATCTCGGTCACGACCTGCTCGCCAAACGCCTGGATGCTCGCCGTATCGTCACTGTAGGCTTCCAGTTGCTTGCGGACCCAGCGCGGGATTTCCGCACCGCAGGCGTCCGAGAAGCGCGCCAGCTTGCTGTAGTTGGTGATCGGCATGATGCCGGGTACTACGGGAATATCCACACCCAGCTTCCGCACGCGCTCCATGAAGTAGAAGTAGCAGTCGGCACTGAAGAAATACTGAGTGATCGCGCTGTCGGCACCGGCCTTGACCTTGGTCACGAAGTGCGCGATGTCGTCGTCGAAGTTACGCGCTTGCGGGTGCATCTCCGGGTAGGCGGCGACTTCGATATGGAAGTGGTCGCCGGTTTCTTCACGAATGAAGCTCACCAGGTCGCTGGCGTAGCGCAGCTCACCGCTGGCCATACCCATGCCCGAAGGCAGGTCACCGCGCAGGGCAACGATGCGTTTGACGCCGGCGTTCTTGTACTGCGTCAACAGCTCACGCAGTTCGGTCTTGGTGTCCCCGACCCACGACAGGTGCGGTGCGGCAGGAACTTTGACTTCGTTTTCGAGCTGCAGCACGGTATTGAGCGGGCGGTCACGGGCCGACCCGCCTGCACCGTAGGTGCAGGAGAAAAAGTCGGGATTGTAGGCTGCCAGTTGGTGGGCAACATTCAGCAGCTTTTCATGGCCAGCATCGGTCTTGGTCGGAAAGAACTCGAAGCTGTAGCGGCGTTCTTGGCTCATCTGGCCGGTCTCATATTGATGCGGACATATCCGCGATAACGCGCAGAAACTTGATCGCTGCCCCGGTAGGAGCGACCTTGGTCGCGAAGAGGCCATGCCAGGCACAACATATGTTGCGCCTGGTCGATTGCTTTCGCGAGCAAGCTCGCTCCTACAGGATTTTCACCACAGGGCAGACGTTGATCAGTAGCGGTAAGTGTCTGGCTTGAACGGGCCTTCGACGGTCACGCCGATGTAGTCGGCCTGGGTCTTGGTCAGTTTGGTCACTACGCCGCCGAAGCCACGGACCATTTCCAGGGCCACTTCTTCGTCGAGTTTTTTCGGCAGTACTTCAACGGTCAGACGCTGGGCTTTCTGCTCGGCCGACAGGTCGGCGTACTTCTGTTCGAACAGGAAGATCTGCGCCAGCACCTGGTTGGCGAACGAACCGTCCATGATGCGGCTCGGGTGACCGGTGGCGTTGCCCAGGTTCACCAGACGGCCTTCGGCCAGCAGGATCAGGTAGTCGTCGTTATGCGGGTCAAAGCTGCCCGGGCCGGTACGGTGGATCTTGTGTACCTGTGGCTTGACCTCTTCCCACGCCCAGTTCTTGCGGGTGAAAGCCGTGTCGATTTCGTTGTCGAAGTGACCGATGTTGCACACCACAGCACGCTTTTTCAGGGCCTTGAGCATGCCGGCGTCGCAGACGTTGACGTTGCCGGTGGTGGTCACGATCAGGTCGATCTTGCCCAGCAGGGCTTTGTCGACGCTGGCTTCGGTGCCGTCGTTTTCACCGTTGATGTACGGCGAAACCACTTCGAAACCGTCCATGCATGCCTGCATGGCGCAGATCGGGTCAACTTCGGTGACCTTGACGATCATGCCTTCCTGACGCAGCGACTGGGCCGAGCCCTTGCCCACGTCACCGTAGCCGATGACCAGCGCTTGCTTGCCCGACAGCAGGTGGTCGGTGCCGCGCTTGATGGCGTCGTTGAGGCTGTGACGGCAACCGTACTTGTTGTCGTTCTTGCTCTTGGTCACCGAGTCGTTGACGTTGATGGCCGGGATCTTCAGCTCGCCTTTGGCCAGCATCTCTTGCAGACGGTGAACGCCGGTGGTGGTTTCTTCGGTAACGCCGTGGATGCGTTCGAGCATCTGCGGGTACTTCTTGTGCAGGATTTCGGTCAGGTCGCCGCCGTCGTCCAGAATCATGTTGGCGTCCCAAGGCTGACCGTCCTTGAGGATGGTCTGCTCGATGCACCACTCGTACTCTTCTTCGGTCTCGCCTTTCCAGGCGAACACAGGAATACCGGCAGCAGCGATGGCGGCAGCGGCCTGGTCCTGGGTCGAGAAGATGTTGCACGACGACCAGCGTACTTCGGCACCCAGGGCAACCAGGGTTTCGATCAGCACGGCAGTCTGAATGGTCATGTGGATGCAGCCGATGATTTTCGCGCCCTTGAGCGGTTGCTCACCGGCGTATTTGCGGCGCAGGCCCATCAGGGCAGGCATTTCCGATTCGGCAATGATGGTTTCGCGACGGCCCCAGGCGGCCAGGGAGAAGTCGGCAACCTTGTAGTCGTTGAAATCTGCGGGCGTGTTTGCAGCGCTCATTGAAGAGACTCCATTCCATAAAGTATGAATGGGCGCCGTTGTGCGTTCAGGTTTACACCTATAAAGCCCGCAGCCGGAGGCTGGCGAGCAACGCCCCATCCGAGCCTGACAGGGTAAACCTGCTGCAGCGCCCCTCGGACAGGTGGCGGGAACGGTATCAAGTGTTGATGACCGTTTGAAAACGGGTGGCAGTATAGCCGTGCTTGCGATGGTTCCCAAGGTTTTATATGCCATGATGGGGCCATCCATCGGCAGTCACTCAGGAGAGACCATGAACTTCCATACCCGCAAGTGGGTGAAACCCGAAGACCTCAACCCTAACGGCACGCTGTTTGGCGGCAGCCTGCTGCGCTGGATCGACGAAGAGGCCGCGATCTACGCCATCGTGCAACTGGGTAACCAGCGGGTGGTGACCAAGTACATCTCGGAGATCAACTTCGTCAGCGCCTCGCGCCAGGGCGACATCATCGAACTGGGGATTACCGCTACCGAGTTTGGCCGCACCTCGATCACCCTGCGTTGCCAGGTGCGTAACAAGATTACCCGCAAGAGCATCCTGACCGTCGAGAAGATGGTCTTCGTCAACCTCGGCGAAGACGGTCAGCCCGCGCCGCATGGCCGGACTGAAATCCGCTACATCAAGGACCAGTTCGACCAGCCGGAAGACGAATAAACCAGACCATGCATCGGTTATGCAGCCAATCCAGTCGGCATAGTCATTTGGTCGATCATCGGTGGGAGCGACCTTGGTCGCGAAGGCTACCTGCCAGGCGCTGGATATGTTGCGCCTGGACAGGCTCTTTCGCGAGCGGGCTCGCTCCTACAGGCGGCGCAGCCACTCCAGGCCTTCGCTGGTATCGCCTTTGGGGCGGTACTCGCAGCCGATCCAGCCGGTGTAGCCCAACTGGTCGATCACCTCGAACAGGTGCGCGTAGTTCAGCTCGCCCAGATTCGGTTCGTGACGGTCCGGCACGCCGGCGATCTGGATGTGGCCGATCCCGGCAAAGTCGCGGCGCAGTTTGGCGGTCAGGTCGCCTTCGACGATCTGGCAGTGGTAGCAATCGAACTGCACCTTGAGATTGCCTGCACCGACCTGCTGCACGATGGCTTGCGCCTGGTCCTGACGATTGAGGAAGAAACCCGGCATGTCACGGGTGTTGATCGGTTCAATCAGCACCGTAATACCCAAGGGCTTTGCCTGGGCAGCCGCATAGGCCAGATTCTCCAGGTACACCGCCTGATGCCTGGCGCGCAGCTCTTCGCTGGGCAGCAGACCGGCCATCACGTGGATGCGGTCATTGCCCAGCACTTGTGCATATTCCAGCGCCTTGGCGATACCGCCCCGGAATTCTTGCTCACGGCCCGGCAGGCTGGCGATGCCACGCTCGCCCGCCGCCCAGTCGCCCGGTGGGGCGTTGAACAGCGCCTGTACCAGAGCGTTGTCATCAAGACGCTGCTTCAACTCCTGAGGGCTGTAGTCATACGGGAACAGATACTCGACCGCCGCAAAGCCGTCGGCGGCAGCGGCAGCGAAGCGGTCCAGGAAGTCATGCTGCGGGTACAGCATGCTGAGGTTGGCGGCGAAACGAGGCATATTAACTCCGGTCTTCAAAGCGTCAGACAAAAGGCCACAGCAGCAGGGTGAATACAAACCCCAAGGTGCCCAGCAGGGTGACCAGCACAGTCCAGGTACGCAAGCCGTCGGCCACGTTCAGGCCGGCCAGTTTGGTGAACATCCAGTACCCGGCGTCGTTGATGTGCGACATCGCCAGGCCGCCACCGCCCATGGCCAGGCACAGCAGCGCGAGCTGGTTGGCCGACAGGTCCAGGGTGGCAATCAGCGGGCTGAGAATACCGGCGGTGGTGACCAGCGCCACGGTGGTCGAGCCCTGTACTGCACGCAGCAGCATGGTCAGGATAAAGCCCAGCGCCAGAACCGGCAGGCCGGTGTGACGCAGCGCTTCGGAAACGACCGCACCGATACCGGTGTCGACCAGCACCTTGCCGAACACGCCGCCAGCACCGGCGATCAGGATCACCATGGCCACGCCCGGCAGCGCCGAGCCGATCACATCAGAAACCTGCGAGCGGCTCCAGCCACGGCGCGAGCCGAGCAGCCAGGCACACAGCAGGGTGTCGATCAGCAGCGCCACCAGCGGCGCGCCGAGTACGGTCAGGATGTCGCGCAGGGTCGAACCGACCGGCAGCATGGTGGTGGCCAGGGTGCCGAGCAGAATCAGCACGATCGGCAGCAGGATCAGCGCGATGATCATCCCGAAACCCGGTGCCGGTGCGGCTGGCAGGCTCTTGGCCAGGCTACTGGCGCTGGCTTCGGCGCCGAACTCTTTGTCCTGCACCACTTCACGTACCGTGGAGTAGTCGTTGCGCGCCCAGGCTTGCAGATCGGCGTTGGTCACGTGCGGGCCGTAGACCTCGGCCCGGATGTCATCGGTCATCGGGTAGGTCTTGCGGGTCATGCGCCCGGCAATGAAGTAACCCACCGCGCAAACCACCGCCACCAGCGGAATACCCAGCAGCAATACCCGACCCAGATCGGCGCCCAGTTGGCTGGCAGCGGCAACAGCACCCGGATGCGGCGGCAGGAAGGCGTGCACCGCGAGCAATGCTGCGCACATCGGCAGGGCGAAGATCAGCAGCGGTTTGCGTGCGGTACGCGCCACGCCATAGGCCAGCGGCATGAGGATGATCACCCCGACCTCAAAGAACACCGGAATGCCGACGATGAAGCCCGCGACGGTCAGGGCCAGCGGTGTGCGCCGGTTGCCGAAGCGTTCGATCAGCGTTTTGGCCAGCGCCTCGGCACCGCCTGACAACTCAATGATGCGCCCGATCATTGCGCCCAGGGCGATGATGATCGCGATATGCCCCAGGGTCTTGCCCATGCCGCCCTCAATGGTGGCAACCAGATCGGCGGGCTTAACCCCGGCTACCAGCGCGACGATGATGCTGACCAGCATCAGGGCCACGAAGGGCTGGAGTTTGTACTTGAGGACCAGAAACAGCAGCAGTGCGATACCGGCACCGGCGATTAGCATCAGCATTAATGGAGTCATGCTTTCATCCTGTTTTTATTGTTGTCCGGCAGTGCCGGGGCTGGCAGGGCGCCGCAAGGCGGCGCCGGGATGTGGAACGGGGGTTACCACTTGGCGCCGAAGACCTGATGCAGCTCTTCGAGCGCCTGCTCCGGCAGTGGAGCGGGTTTGGGATTGCTCATCAGCCACAAACGGGCGGTCTCTTCGAGTTCTTCCAGGGCGTAGCAGGCCTTGGCTACCGAGCTTTCCCAGATCACCGGGCCGAGCCGTTCGAGCATCACGCCGCGCACGCTGTTGGCCAGTTGCGCGACGCGCTCGGCGACGATCGGCGAGCCGGGGCGCTGGTAGCCGATCAGCGGAATATGGCCGACCTTCATCACCTGGTAGGGCGTCAGCGGCGGCAGAATGTCGTCTTCGTGCCACACCCCGGCCAGGGTCAACGCCACCAGATGGGTGGAGTGGGTATGCACCACGCCGCCGACCTCGGGATTGCGGTCATACACCTGGCGGTGCAGGGCCAGGGTCTTGGAAGGCTTGCTGCCGGAGACCCATTCACCGGCCAGGTTGACCTTGGCGATGTCGCCGGGCTGCATGCGGCCCAGGCAGGCATCGGTCGGGGTAATCAGCCAGCCGTCGTCGAGCCGGGCGCTGATATTGCCGGCGCTGCCGACGGTGTAGCCACGGCCATACAGCAGGCGGCCCACGTCGCAGATTTCTTCGCGCAGGGCTTTTTCATTGCTCATCAGACGGCTCCTGCCAATTGCTTGAGGGCTTTGGCGAAGAAGTCGCGGGCGCCGAAGTTGCCCGACTTGAGGGCCAGGGCCAGCGGTTGTTCACCGGCGCTGACCGTCGCCGGGACACCGGGGTCGATCTGGGCGCCGATTTTCAGCAGTTGCACGCCCAGCGCCTGAACCACCGAGCCGGAGGTCTCGCCGCCAGCGACCACAAAGCGTCGCACGCCCGCGTCGAACAGACCCTTGGCGATCTGCCCCAGCGCCTCCTCGACCATGGCACCGGCACGCTCGGCACCGAGTTTTTCCTGCACCGCTTTGACTTCGTCCGGGGTGCTGGTGGCGTAGATCAGTACGGTCTGGCCGGCGTCACGGGCAAAGGCCAGCGCCTGCCCGACCACCGGTTGACCGGCGGCCAGCGCCAGCGGGTCGATGCGCAGCGCCGGGCGACCGGCTTCCAGCCAGGCCAGCACCTGACCATTGGTGGCCAGCGAAGCGCTGCCGGCCAGTACCACTTCACCGCCTTCGATGGCGATGCTCTGGGCCGCGTCGATGTCGCGCAGCTTGCCGGCCTTGCGGAAGTTGCCCGGCAGGCCCAGCGCCAGGCCGGAGCCGCCGGTCAGCAGCGGCAGGTCGGCACAGGCTGCACCCAGGGTGTAGAGGTCGGCATCGGACACGGCATCGGCAATCGCCATGCTCACGCCCTCGGCGCGCAGCTCGGCAATGCGTGCACGCACCGCGTCGCTGCCCTTGGCCACGGTGTCATAGCGCAGCAGACCGACCTTGCCCTTGGTTTGTGCTTGCAGCACGCGCAGCAGGTTGGCGTCGCCCATCGGCGTCAGCGGGTGATTCTGCATGCCCGACTCACTGAGCAACTGGTCCTGGACAAACAGGTGACCACGGAAAATGGTCCGGCCGTTTTCCGGAAACGCCGGGCAGGCAATGCTGAAGTCACCGCCCAGTCTGGCCAGCAGTGCTTCGCTGACCTGGCCGATGTTACCGGCGGCAGTGGAGTCGAAGGTCGAGCAGTATTTGAAGAAGATCTGCTCGCAGCCACGCTCGCGCAGCCACTCCAGCGCGGCGAGGGATTCATCCACCGCCTCGGCGGCCGGGGTGGTGCGCGACTTCAGCGCGATGACAATGGCGTCGGCATCAAGGCCGGCAGCCACTTCGGCGCTGGGGATGCCGATGCTCTGTACGGTGCGCATGCCGCCGCGTACCAGCATGTTGGCAAGGTCCGTGGCACCGGTGAAGTCATCAGCGATGCAACCGAGCAGCGGGCGGGAAGGGCTCGTCATGATCATTGCTCCCCTTTGGCTTTTGGCAGTTCGATGCCCGGGAAAATCTTGATCACTGCCGAGTCGTCTTCACGGCCAAAGCCGGCACTGGAGGCCTGCATGAACATCTGGTGTGCGGTGGCCGACAGCGGCAGCGGGAATTTGCTGGTGCGGGCGGTATCCAGCACCAGGCCCAGGTCCTTGACGAAAATGTCCACCGCCGACAGCGGCGTGTAGTCAGCGTTGAGGATGTGCGGCACGCGGTTTTCGAACATCCACGAGTTGCCGGCGCTGTTGGTGATCACTTCGTACAGGGCATCGGCATCCACGCCTTCGCGCAGGCCCAGGGCCATGGCTTCGGCGCTGGCGGCGATATGCACACCGGCCAGCAACTGGTTGATGATCTTGACCTTCGAGCCCAGACCATGGACGTCACCGAGGCGGTAAACCTTGCCAGCCATGCCGGCCAGCACGGCTTCGGCCTTGGCGTAGGCGTCGGCCGGGGCGGAGGTCATCATGGTCATTTGCCCGGCAGCGGCCTTGGCGGCGCCACCGGAGATGGGCGCGTCGAGGTACAGCAGGCCCTGATCGGCCAGGCGCTGGCCCAGCTCGACGGCGAAGGTCGGGGCGACAGTGGCGCAACCGATCACCAGACTGCCAGGGCGCAGAGCAGCTACGGCACCGTTGTCACCGAACAGCACGGTTTCGGTCTGCTCGGCGTTGACCACCACGGTGATGATGATGTCGCAGGCGCCAGCCAGTGCAGCAGGCGAGGCGGCAGCGACACCACCTTCGTTGGCAAAAGCCTGAACCACTTCACTGCGCACGTCACAGGCATGCACCTTGAAGCCATTGCGCAGCAGCGAGCGGGCAATGCCCAGACCCATGGCGCCCAAGCCGATCACACCGACATTCGATTGAGTCATTGCTGTCATCCTCGGTCGTCGCCGCTGCACATCACGGGCCCCTCTAAAAACGACCTGCGTTGCCATCGCTGCGTTGAAAACCGGCTCAAAATGCTCATTTACAATCCGTAAACTGCGCTTTTTCGCCGGTTTTCGCCTTGCGCTGGCTGCCTCGCCTACGTTTTCAGAGATGTCCGAATGCCAACAGACGGCTTAATTGTTCTGAAATGTGAATCTGATAGTGGATCAGTGAGCTGATAATGTGAAGTATTTTTTCTATTTAACAAATGTTCACATTGTTGATCTGCGTCACACAGACAGCAAAAAGCCCCTGGGCAGGGGCTTTGGCATGTGAATGGCAGGAGCTGCTTTAGCAGCGAAACCCAAACCTGATTCGCTGCTAAAGCAGCTCCTACGGCGGGTAGGGTTACGCCGGGGTAGAGGCCAGCAGCAGCTCGATGCGCTGGTTGCGGATGCTTTCAGCGGCAGCCGGGGTCAGGGCGTCGTCAGTTATCACGCTGTCGAACTGTTCCAGCGCCGCGACTTTGTACATGCCGAAGGTGCCGTACTTGGAGCTGCTGGCGATCAGCACACTGCGCGAGGCCGACTGCATAGCGGCCTGTTTGACCTCGACCTTGAGCGCCGAAGGCGTGGTACTGCCACGCTGCAAATCCCAGGAACTGGTGGACATGAACGCGATGTCGGTCGCCAGCTGGCGCAGGGTCGCGGCGGCCAGGCCGCCGACGCTGGAGCGGTTGGGGTGGTCGAGCAGGCCGCCGGTGTGAATCACATCCACATGGTTGGCATCGGCCAGCGCATTGACGATGCCAAAGTCGTTGGTGACCACCGTCATTCCCGACAGCGCGGCAATGTGCGGGACGATTTCCAGCGTCGTGGTGCCGGCATCCAGATAAACCGTCATGTCCGGGTGCAGCAGCGCGGCGGCCAGACGCGCCATCGCTTGCTTGTTCGGCAGTTCCACCACGGCCTTGGACTGGTGGCTGGGCTCGCTGTGCAACTGGCTGGCGATCCGCACGCCACCGGTGACCGAGTAGGCGCGGCCTTCCTGCTCCAGCAGGGCGATGTCACGGCGGATGGTCATGTGCGAGCAGTCGAACATGTCCATCAGTTGGTGCACGCTCAGCACCTGATGCTTGCGCAACTGACGCAGCATCTGCTCGCGGCGTTGATCGGGAATCATCGGTGCGCCGCCGGTCATGGCGGGTTTCTCTGGGGTGGACATCTCTGCTCCTGCAAGGCGACTTCCAGACATGCCGTCAAGTTTACGTGCAGCGCCGGGATGGGCAGAAAATTTTTTAACACAATCTGCTCATCCCGGACGCCGCCCGATCAATGGCCGGGGTGCGGCGCTGCGGCGTTTGAGTCAGCTACCTGCGGCTGGCCGGTCACCGAGCGCACCAGCCTGCCAATGGTCAGGCCCTGCAACAGGATCGACAGCAGCACCACGATGTAGGTGATGCTCAGCACGATGTCGCGTTCCGGCCCGAGCGGTAGCGCCAATGCCAAGGCCACCGACACACCGCCACGCAGCCCGCCCCAGGTCAGGATGCGGATCGTGCCTTGCGGCACCTTGCGCCAGCGGCGCAGCAGCAAAATCGCCGGCGCCACGGTGATAAAGCGCGACAGCACAATAGCCACGGCCAACAGGCCGGCGGCCGCCAGGTGCAGCCAGGAGAACGGCAACAACAGCAGCTCCATGCCGATCAGCGCGAACAGCAGGGCATTGAGCATGTCGTCGAGCAACTCCCAGAAACCGTCCATATAGCGGCGGGTCATGTCGTTCATCGCCAGATTACGGCCCAGATTGCCGATGATCAGGCCGGCCACCACCATGGCAATCGGCGCCGATACGTGCAGTTCCGAAGCCAGCGCCGAACCGCCGATGACCAGTGCCAGGGTCAACATCACCTCGATCTGGTACTGCTCGATGCTCTTGATCATCAGATACACCGCATAGCCAATCAGGCCGCCGTACAGCACTCCACCGATGGCCTCGTGGGCAAACAGGATGGCGGTCTCGGTCACGCTCGGGGTCTCGCCCAGTTGCGCGATGCCCAACAGCACGGTGAACACCACCACGGCGGTGCCGTCGTTGAACAGGCTTTCACCGACGATGGTGGTTTTCAGGGGTTTGGAGGCATTGGCGGTCCGTAGCACGCCGAGCACCGCGATCGGGTCGGTGGGCGAGATCAGCGCGCCGAACAACAGGCAATACAGGAAACTGACGTGCCAGCCGAACATCGCGAAAATCCACCAGGCCAGGCTGCCAATCACAAAGGTGGCGATCAGCACGCCGAAGGTCGCCAGCAGACCGATGGGCCAGCGATAACTCTTCAGGTCTGCGAGGTTGACGTGCAAGGCGCCGGCGAACAGCAGAAACGACAGCATCCAGTTCATCAGTAGATCGCCAAAGTCGATCTGGCCGATCAACTGTTCCACGCGCTCTTCAAGGCCGGGAAAGCCCAACAGGCTCAGGCCTTGTAGCAGCAGGGAAAAGATCAGTGCCGTGACCATCACACCAATGGTGGGTGGCAGGCCGATGAAGCGGTAATTCACGTAAGTGAGCAGGGTGGTCAGGCAGATAAACGCAGCAGCAAGTTCAAGCATCCGTAGTTCCGTATTGGCAGATCCATATTCATTTCGTATCGAGGGTATAGCGGCCCCGGCAAGTGTCGGCGCGGAGGCGATTGACCACCGGGAAGGGGTAATAGTGCACGGTTTGAGAAATTTTTTGCCACATTAGCTGCCTTGACTGTTGGCCTGTCTGTCATGCTGGGGGCTCTCTGAGTAAGGAGTAAAGCGCGTGTTGGCGACAGCTCTGGTACTGGTGGCGGCCGTGCTGCACGCGGTGTGGAACACCCTCGTCAAGTTCAGTGCCGAGCGCTTGCTGGTGATCGCCAGCATGGACGGCGTGGCACTGCTGTGTGCATTACTGGCGGTCAGCTTCGTCAGCCCGCCGCCGGTGCAGGTCTGGCCCTGGCTGGTGGCTTCGGCGCTGTTCGAACTGCTGTATCGCGCGTTGCTGATCAAGGCTTACCGGGTGGGTGACCTGGGACTGGTGTATCCGCTGATGCGCGGACTCTCACCGCTGGTGGTGCTGGCCCTGACGCTGATCTCTGGTGGTGAGCAACTGAGTGTCCAGCAGATCATTGGCATTTTGCTGATTCCGTGCGGGATGGTCTGCCTGCTCTGGCAAGGTGGCGGCGGGGAGCGCTTGCCCTGGAGCCTGCTGCCGGTGGTCGGGCTGATTGGCCTGTGCATCGGCAGCTACACCTGGATCGACGGCCAGGCCCTCAAGCTGGGCGTGCCGGCGCTGGATTATCTGGTGTGGCTGACGCTGGTCAGTGCCTGGCCGTTTCCGGTGCTGGCAGCCTGTTACAAATATCAGGGGCTAATGACGTTCTGGCGCGAACAGTGGACACTCGGGCTGAGTGTCGGGCTTTGCGTGCTGCTGAGCTACGCCCTGGTGTTGTGGGCCATGCAACTGGGGTCGGTGGCGGAGGCGGCGGCCTTGCGCGAGGTCAGCGTATTGCTGGTGGTGTTGATGGGCATGCGTTACCTGAAAGAACCTTTTGGCCGGCCCCGGCTCTTAGCATGTGGTCTGGTGTTGCTCGGCATGCTGGTAATGAAGTTCAAATAAGGAATCAACTTATGACAGTCGCTTTTTGGTGTGTGTTGATCGCGATTCTCCTGCCGCTGATCTGCTCGGTTATTGCCAAGGCCAGCAGCGGCAAGTTTCGATCGGGTCATAACCGTGACCCCAGGGATTTTCTGGATCGGCTGGAAGGCTTGCCACGGCGTGCCCATGCCGCGCAATTGAACGGCTTCGAAGTGCTGCCGGGCTTTGCCGCCGCAGTGATCATTGCCCACATCGCCGGCAATGCACAGCTGGTGACCATCGATGTGCTGGCGGTGCTGTTCATCACCAGCCGCTTGCTGTTCATCATTTTCTATCTGGCCGACCTGGCGGTGCTGCGCTCGATCTCTTTCCTGGTTGGCCTGGGGCTGATCATCGGCCTGTTCGTCGCCTCGGCGGTGCCAGCGGCCTGACCGGCGGAGGCGGTGATCTGGCCCCTCTCGCGAAGAGGCCAGTAAGCTCACAGCATCTGCTGCGACTGTGCCTCCGTCCTCGTCGGCAAGCCAACTCTCATCAAACAAATTACAAATCGCTGATTTACAAGGCCCTCCCGTAGGAGCAGCTTTAGCTGCGAAGCC